>CAZQTZ010000048.1:0-11723 GCA_964596465.1 uncultured Candidatus Bathyarchaeia archaeon
GTAGTCATGCTTATTTCAACCTCGAGGTTCTAAAAAGGAAAGTTGAATATGAAAGTCCCCCGATGTTGCGCAATAACGACATACTTAATTACTTCGAAGAAGGCGCTGGTCCATATGGCAAAGAAACCATGAAAAAACAGCCTTTTCGCTTAACAAAGAGGGTTCTTGCTGAAGTCAGAGTGATGTTCTACGACAAAAATGGTTCTATAACTAAGACATCAAAAGCTTATGATTCATGGACTAATAATCAGTTTAGATTATTCATTGACCAATTTGACCATAGGTTCAAAATCCTATCTGAGAATAATGACATTTCTGGGCTACTGCAATTAGCGGCAGAATTAGATAAACTAATGATAGGCCACTTCCGTTTAGTTCGCTATGGAATCCCAGTTCACAACATTGGCGTGAATTTGATTGCTCAATACCTACTAAGCCGATTTATTGGCAAGGAGGAAGCAATCCAAAACTACCTTACTCTACTTTCAGGATTAAAACATAAAACAAGTTTAACAAACGATGCGTTATTCAAATTAGCATCAACAATACAATCCTCTGCAGAATTGAAGGAAAAAATCCTCAAAATCCCCTCCGACATGATTCTAACCCAATTAAGCGATAATCCGAATCCGGACTCTAGGCGATTCCTTTCTGAATTGTCAATTTTTCTTAAGGAATATGGAATTCGAGGATTCACAAGAGAACCCTACTATCCTAGATGGCAAGAAGCTCCTGAACATGTTTTCAATATACTGAAATCCATAATCCAAGATGAACAAAATCCTGCTAAAGATGATAAGATAAATCAGAATGATTATGATTTTTCAAGGCAAGAAATTGCAGATAAAGTCAAAGCCAAACCCCTAGGTTGGATAAAATGGCAAATCTTCTCTACAGTGCTTAGCTTCGCAAGAAAATACATAGTATTTCGAGAAAACCAAAGATTCAATCTTGACCATTGGATTACAATGAACCGTAAAATATACTTAGAGATAGGAAAATCCCTTCATAATCTAAACATACTTGACGAACCGCGAGATATATTTTTTATGCGTAAAAAAGAAATCAGAAAAATATTTGAAAATAAATATGCCAATAATGAACTAGTACAAATCAAAAAAGATGTTTTACAAAGAAAAAAGGTTTTTCTAGAAAATGAAGCCTCCACTCCGCCAAAATTTTTGCATGGAACTCTTGAATCTAAAGATTTTACCTGTAAAGATGCAACAGAATTTCAGGGAATTCCAGCAAGTCGGGGTGTTCTCTCTGGGCAGGTCAGAGTTCTAGATAATATCGCTGATATATGGAAGGTATGTGCCGGTGATATACTAGTCGTTCCTCGTACTGATCCGGGGTGGACACCAGTTTTTCGAAAAATCGGCGGTTTAATAACTGAGACAGGCGGGATTCTTTCTCATGGGGCAGTAGTTTCGAGGGAATATGGAATCCCAGCCGTGACAAACATCCCTAACGCCTGTCATATATTCAAGACAGGACAAACTGTAACTATAGATGGCTCTAAAGGTATTGTCACTATCAAATAATAGGAGAAATTGCAATGGAACCTCTAATGCATCAGGCAAAAATTGAACAAGAATGGAATGAATCATACTACTTTGTTTTCTATGATAAAAATCAGCAGCTAGGCGGCATGTCCAGATTAGGTTTCAAACCTAACAAGCAAGAAGGCACCATTTTCTTGATACTCTTTCTCCCTGATGGTTCAGCTGCGCTATATGCAGCTGTAGAAAGAATCACTGATGAACAAAGAAAAACTCAAACCAAAGTGGGGGCTATGACTCATCAGCCAGTGTTTGATGGAGAATGGAGTTATAAATTTAAAGAAAAAATGGTTTTTACAAAAAATCCTGAAATCCTTCCGCAAACTAAACAGAATCCTCAACTCATCAGTAAAGTTGAGACTGTCACTTTGGATCTCTCTTTAACTCCTTTTAATGAAGTTTATGAGTACAGTGAACACATGACCGCTGAATCTCGTGAATTAGGCAAAAAATCTGGAGATAAGCATTGGGAGCAAATAGGGAAAGTGAACGGTCAAATACAAATTGGTAATATCGATTATCAGCTTCAGAATGTGATTGGCCAGAGAGACCATACTCATGGAGTACGGGATTGGACAGGAATCGGCAACTGGTTCTACTATGTTATCTGGTTTTCTGAAAATCTATGCCTGAATCCTGCGGCGATAGTAGCGGAAGACGGGAGGATTTCATCGGGTGGATTCATTTTTGAAAATGGAAAAAACATCCCTATCAAAACAATCAGAGTGCTTAATCAAGAATTTGACTTGAAAAATCTGCCTGTAAGTTCTAAAATTGAGATTGTTGATGCCCTGGGGCGCAGTCACATTTTAGAAGGAAAAACCCGCCCCCTAGTTCCGATGCCTTTTATGGATAATCAAGGTCAACTCTCCATTCTAACCCAAGCCTTCGGTGACTTCAAATTTGACAATCAGTCTGGCGGATACGGAAGCTATGAGACCTTAAGAAAAATAAAATGAGCGTTACTAAACTCAATATTATTCGATCGATTGGGAAATTACCCAATTCTTATATACTATCACTAAGCAAACTGTTTCTTTATTACCCCCTAAGCCTATTGAGTGATTTTCATATGTGTCAATGGTGTATGAAACACGGAGCAGGCGGAAAATGGTATCTAAACGCTAAAAACTACTCTAATGAACTTGCCGAACAAGAGAACCTTCAAGCTTACCTTGAGGAGCAGTGGCGTAATTTTGAATCAGTCTATATCCGTAAGATAATGGGTTTGTCTACTATTGGTATGGGTTACAAACTTAAAATGCCCTTAATAGGTCGCATAGTTCGTTGGAAAGCAGAATCAATGATTCACTCAGAAAGTAAGAAACGTAATCCTGTGCGGGCGGATGGACATTTTGGGCAAGTTATCCCTATCGAGGAGGCAAAACTGATTATGATGAACTTGGCCGCTGAGCCTATTATCCAAAATTATTGTATGTGTAGAATGATGCAAAGAGGCGTAAAAGACGTATGCTGCATTAACTTCGGGTGTCTTTCAGGAGTAATCGAGAAACTCCCACGTTTTATTCCAGAAAAAACCAAAGTAAGATTGGGCAGAGAAGAGGCTGTTAAAGCTCTAGATGAGCAGAACAAAAAAGGCCGAGTTGCAACAGTATGGTTCCAACCTGTTCCTTATGTTAATGCCATCTGCTCCTGCGAAGTTCCGCAATGCGGCGGTCTTAGGCTCAGAGCAGATTTTGGATTAGGTTCAGTCTACAAAGCTGAATATGTTGCTGAAGTTAATCCTGACTTATGTCAGGGCTGTAAGACTTGTGTGGCTGATTGCCAATTCGGCGCCATCAGATATTCCTCTACCCTAAAAAGGGTCATTATTGATCAAAGTAAATGCTTTGGCTGTGGCTTATGCCGAGATCATTGTAAATTTGACGCAATCAAATTGATTCCTCGAGAGGAAGTTCCTGGTCTTGTAAACATGTACTAATCATAAAGGAAAATAGCATGAAAAAAACAAAAATTAAAATTGACTATTCTAAATGTGGAAACGCGACTGGTGGTATTGATCCAAGAGAATGCAGCGTATGCCTAAGAATTTGCGATCCTGCAATTTTCATACGTCACCAATATCTGAAAGCTCAGGAGTCAAATCTTAATGATCCAAAATATTGGCAAATTACTGCTGTTTGGGTGGATCTTTGCACCCATTGCGGAAAATGCGTAATCGCTTGTCCCCAAAAGGCAATAACAGTATCATAACTTTTTTGGGTTTTTTGGATTCGATTTTTTACTGATTAATAATCTTGTGTGTAAAGAGAAATTCAATGAGTCCTGTAGCTTCTTCTCCAGTGGTGATGCATTGGTGATTTGCTAATCCTTCAAATAGTTCTGTTGATCCTGCTTCAAAGTTTCGGGAAAATTTGACAAAGCTCTTGGGCGAAATTAGTTTCGACCTAAGTGATATAGTTTTTCCATTTGCACATTTTATGTTTGTTAAAACATTTAGAGGGTTATTTGCCTGATCTAATTCATATGTTACTTCAACTTCGGAAATTGCAATTTGTTCTTTTTCTGAAGTTAATCCGCCAGAGGTATGAGAAATACCGTTCACTACATCTTTGCGTAATCCGATTGCCTCTGTTTCAAATTGTGCGTGGAGCGCAAACCATTTTTCAATGTGCCAATTGCGCGGCCCCCAGCTTTTGTCTCTTTGACTGTACCCCGAAATCGGTATTATTCGGTTTCCGAGAAGGTTTGCTTCACCGTTGATGCTTCCTGACTGTTCAAAATGACCGCTCCACGAGGTTCCGCTGCCCTCGCCAAAATTAAACGGTGCAAAGCGTGCATTCCACTCAATCTGCAGATCCAAATCTTGTCTTTTAAAGTGTATATTCCATTTTTTCATAGGTTCAATTAATTTGAGAGTAAGGGTATTATCTGAGAGAGCAATTCTGGCTTGGTCATAAGTTGAGATTTTTTCTTCTCTAAAATGCACTATCTGCTTATTATCATAGAAAAACGCAAAAATGAATTCTTTTTTCAACTGATTAGGCAGAATGCCTATGGTTGTGAATCCAGAGCTTTTTTTGTCGCTGCTTACGAAGTTGAAATAATAGCTTTCTCGCCATTCTGCTTCTTTTCCCGCGGCATGAGAGTAATCATCTTTTTCATCGATTGAATGCGCCATAGGTTTTTGTTCCTTTAGCGTTCTTATGTTGGCATTAGATAGAGAATAGGATCTTTCTCTTTAAGAAAAGGTAAAGCTTTCATCTTTATAATTTTCTTTTTTATCCGTGAAAAGGCGGGGTCTTCATTGGCCTCCATAAATATCGGTAGATATTCTTCTAACGTCTTTTCAGATAAACTCCAAGGGACTTTCTCTGTTATACCCACAATATCGGTATATCGGGCAAAGCATCGCCAATAAGCAGTAGCACCTGCAATAAGTAGTTCCTTTCTTTTCATCTGAGCAAATTTCATATAAAGTTCTGCTTGGGCGTTATCTGCTGCTTCAGCATATGCTGGTAATTCATCTAATCCTAATGGAACTATCCCGTTACTACTCATCTTATATGCTGCGGCACTTTTAACGAGCTCAGAGTAATCACTAGGATTAACTGTCATTGTTCCTATATCATTGAACTTGGTTTTTGCATCTTTAAGTACCATTGCTATGCCTAATGTTGAAGAGGGTAGCTTAGTCTCAGTCGCTGACCAAGGAAGCCATAGTCGCCCCTGTCCGTCATAAAGATTCATATACTCGATAAGCACCAATTTTTCGCCATTTCCTAATGGGTAAGGGCCATGATTAACTATCTTGGCTCGAGCTTCACATTCATCAATGAACGAATAAAGATCAACTGAACCCATGGTTCGTCTTATCCGTGTTACTTGCTCAGCAGAAACAGGCTGGAGATGATCCTGAACCCAACTAATTGCGTTCTTATCCAATCCGATATTTTCCAAGTTTGAAGCTGCAACTGTTGGTTTTCCTGACGAAAAGTATTTGGTGGCTAATCTATGCCACATTTCAAGCATCCATTTCCACTGTTCTCTTTTTTCCGCAGATTCTTTAGCGGGCTCACCGTTGCATTTATTATAAATAATACCCATCCTGGCGAGCGAATAATAGAGCCAAAGATATGAAATCGAAAGTGCGTGAATCGGAGAGAGCAATCCCCTGTTTTTCTCAGCTAACTCCTCAGGAGAAATCTTTTTCCAAACTTGACTCATTACATTATAAAGCTCGCCATACGTTTGATAGAAGCCTAAGCTTATGTATGCATTAACAGGGAAAATCTTTGACTCAAGCAGACTTCGCTCAAGAACAATATCCGCAAAAACACCCGATAAATGAGAAATAATCTCGTTGATTTCCTTAACCTGCATTTTCCTAACTCCCTAAAAGCCTAATGTAAGCTGCAAATACATATAATTTAGGGCTTAAAGGAAACTAGTAAATCTAATATTACTCCTAAACCGAATAGAGAATATCGCATTCAAGGGATGGACAAGCCATTAAAGTCATAGGTAGCGGGAAAATAACCTTAAAAAAATCAGTCCAAGGGGAACTTAGAATAATAAATTCAATCCAAGACGTAATTAACCTCTGGAAAGAAGGCGCTGCAGGTAAAATAGCTGTTGTGGAAGATGCCGGCACAACAACTCTAGCTCCGATTCTCCCTAAACTCGCAGGAATAGTCTGCAAAAATGGTGGAATATGCTCCCACCTTGCAATTGTATCAAGAGAATTCTCGATTCCAGCTTTAATGGCAACCGAAATCAAGACAACCCAGTCGATAGATAAAAAACGAGGCATTATCCAACCGAACGGAGAAATCGAAGGCTTACTGCTTCTATCAGAATCATAATAATTATCACATAATCCATTGGTTAACTGATTTTTAAAAGTAGATTTAATGGTGGGCCCGATCGGATTTGAACCAATGACCAACAGATTATGAGTCTGGCGCTCTACCTAGCTGAGCTACGGGCCCACGAGGCTCCTTTACATATGCTGTTTCTAACCAAATTTAAACGTTTTCCGCATTTTTCAAAATAGCTGGTTTGGATGAGACCTCAATTATTCTTTTTTTATTTTAGGGTTGCATTCTTTCCCAGTGGTAGAGATATTCTTGCGCGTAACCGGCGTATTTACCGAAGTAGTTTCTGCCAAAAGAGTTTAATCTCTCATAGTCGCTGTTGCTTAATGATTCGTGGTTTGTGGATATTTTTTTAGCTAATTCAGGCAGGAGCTTCTCCATATAGCGGTTAAGGATTACTCGTTTTACCCAGACATCTACTGGGAAGGCTTCGGTTTTTTCCAGCGAAAAAAGCAGTACGCAATCGGCTACTTTAGGGCCTACTCCAGGCAGTTCCATCAGCTTCTTTTTCGCTTCAGTATAAGAAATTTTTTTTAGGGTTTCCAAATCGAATTTATCCTGAAGAATTTTTTTAGTAGTAGCTTGTGCATATTTAGCTCGATATCCTAAACCGCATGCTGCTAAGTCCTGCTCAGTTGCTTGGCAGAGTTTTTCTGGTCCTGGAAAAGTGTAAAAATCATGTCCATCGTAGGTTACTTTTTCCCCGAATTTCTGGGCTATGTTGTTTAGCATGTGCTTTATAGCTGGAATGCCTTTGTAGGTAGCGCATATGTATGAGATGAGGCATTCCCATGGGTCCTGTCTAATTATTCGAAGGCCCCAGTACTGTTTTATGGCTCTGTCAATGTGAGAATCCTTGTTTATGCTGTTGATGATTTTTTCTAAATCTTGGTCTAAGCTAAAGTAATGTTCTACGAATTTTTGGTCTGCATTAGCGTATTCGAAGTTGTCTTCTACTTGGCGTATTTTAAACACTTTATCGCGTGTAACGCCATACCACCAGTCTCCGATTTTTTCCCATCTAAAAAGCTGCCCACAGCATAATGTAACATCGACGTAGAGGGGTCTTTTTTCGCATTTCATGGTGTTTACTCCAGGAATTTTTTTGCTGTTGGGATTTCAGCGGGTAACCCTTTTCTTTGTCTAACTTCGGTGATGACTTTTACCATCAGCTTTTCAGGTACAATTTCCCATCGGTCAAGTATGCTTTCCCAAAATGCGCGGCCTGAAGTTGCTGAACGAAGTTCTTTGCTTAGGTTGAAGGTTTCTGCTACCGGAATAAAGGCTGTTATGACTGTTAGGGCGTCTTTTTGTTCAAAAGATTTGATTTTTCCCCGTCGGGTAGTAATTATTCTTGAGCATTCTCCTGCCAGCTCTGAATGCACGGATATGATTGTTTTGTAGACTGGTTCTTCAAGGACAGGTTTAGCTGATAGGAAAGAACCAAAAATAGCCTTGCCTACTGCGTGGGTGATTTCAGTGGAACTATGCATCTCTGCGTTTTGACTAAGCTGTAGGTCTAGTAGGTTTACTCTCATACGTCTGACTGGTTCTCTGCATAACGGTCCAGTCTTGCATGCGAACTCGAATCCTGCAATAATGGCCATTAGAGTCTCTTGATCAAGAGTATCTGTTTTTCCATAGCAGTCGACTAGCATGTTTCTGTATTCATCTATTGAGAGGATGCTGCCTTTATCTTCAATCATCAACTGTTGATTTGCCTGGGCCTCATTGTCTAAGGGTTCGACTTGAACAGTGAAGCGGTTCTGTTTGTTTGGGCTTGTTGCAGTAGCTGGAGAGCCTTTTTTTGTAACGCTTTCTCGATAGACTACTCTCGGTGAGGAGGAGGAAATTTCTAGGTTGGTGTTGGTGCTTTTTAGTTGGTTGAGGGCAACTTCCAGGTGTAGTTCTCCCATGCCACTTAGGAGGTATTCGCCGGTTTCGTTATTTACTATAGCTGCTAGGTTTGGGTCTTCGGTTACGAGCTTAAGCATTGACTTAAGCATTATTAGCAGGTCCTGAGGATTTTTCGGTTCCACCGCAACTGTCATTACAGGTTCTGAAACGTAGTTTATGCGTTCAAAGGGAACCATGCCTTTTTTATGAGCGCTGTCAACGAGTGTTTCGCCCGCTCTTACCATACCTGTCAAGGATAAGGTAGCTATGTTGCCTGCGGGAATCTGTTCAACTTCTTCTTTGAATGATCCCATTTGAACATAAACATGCTCTATGGTTGTGTCTGTAAGGGCATCAACTAAGTGAAGAGTGTCTCCTTTTTTCGCGGTTCCAGAGAATATTCTGCCCCTGGCTATGGTGCCTCCGTTGGGGTCGGTCTGCACGTTTGTAATACACATAACCATTGCGCCTGCATCACTGCATTCTGCCATGGCTAATCCGGCTTCGGTTTTCATTACGCCATCCCAGATTTTCTCCACGCGGTAAGATTGGGCTTGCTTGGGGTCTGGGATGCTCTTTATGGCCATCTCAAAGACCGCTTTATGTACTGGAAAGAGTTTCTTGAGTTTCTCATGGTCCACATTTTTGTAAGAGTTTATGATATCGGTGAATTTGACGTTTTTTTCTTTTGCCATGCCTAAAGTGAAGCCCCACCCGTGTAATGCGGCGCCAAAAGTTACATTATCTTTTGCGGGGTCCACTTTCCATTGTTCTTTGAGAGGGGATTCTCCGTAGAGTTCAATTAAATCGTTAAAGCTATTGATGATATGTGCGAGCTTTTTCTCAATCTGTTCTGGGGTCAGCTGTAGTTCTGTGATTAATCGGTCAACTTTGTTTATGAAAAGTATGGGGCGCACGCGTTCTTCGAGGGCTTGGCGGGTTACCATCTCTGTCTGTGCCATAATTTCTTCCACCGCATCCACCACCACAACCACGCCATCTATTGCGCGTAGGGCACGGGTGACTTTGCCTGTGAAGTCAACATGTCCAGGGGTATCCGCCAAATTGATAATGTAATTGTTTTGGGCAGTCTTATAGAGCAGGCTTATGTTAGCGGTTTTTATGGTGATTTTTCTTTTCTGTTCCTCTTCAAGATAATCCAAAACTCGCGCAGAACCTGCCATAGTGGGCGATAACAATCCTGTGCCTGCGAGTAGCGAATCTGCAAGGGTGGTTTTTCCGTGGTCGATGTGAGCAATTATTCCTAGGTTTCGGATAAGCTCTTTTTTACTCATCAGGTTCTGTATTTCGTTAGTTTGTCTGAATTTTGGCATGTCCCCACCCGCTTATTCAATAGAATTACTGATTATCGAGGAGTTCCTATTAATTATGGTTCATATACATTTTACTCTGTTGAACCTAAAAGAGATCTATCATGAAGCGCTCGATAATCTTATCTTTAGAGCAGTTGCGTAAGGAACCTTATGCTTGTGTTCTATGCTACCCTAAACCTACCATAGATGAGCTGGAAAGCCGAATAGCTGAGCTTCAAGGTCACAAGGTATCGGCAGTAGAGTTTGTGGGCACGGCTAGCGCGTTCGGTGTACCTGCCCCCATTTTAGGTAAAGGTTATGTTGGCTTAGTTGTAATAGCTCACCTAAACGGAGAACGTGTGGCATTAAAGATACGTAGATATGATGCAGATCGAGCGGATCTATTTCATGAAGCACAAATGCTGAAAAAAGCCAACACAGTAAATGTAGGGCCAAAATTCATTAGTGCTAGTAAAAATTTTCTACTCATGCAACTTATCGACGGTGATTTGTTGCCGATTTGGCTACAGACTCATAAGGATAAGGTGCTTGTTCAGAAGGTTCTAAGTCAGGTTTTAGAAAACTGTTATCGTCTAGATGAAATCGGATTGGATCATGGTGAATTAAGCAAAGCTCCCAAACATGTAATTATAAATCAAATTCAGATACCTTTTCTTGTGGATTTTGAAACCGCCAGCGACACACGAAAACCAGCCAATCTTTCCGCTATATGCCATTTCCTCTTCACAAGCGTAGGTGAGGTAGGCAGAACCATTGCCGAAATTATGGGCGAAAGAAAAAAAGAAGAAATCGTTAGCACCTTGCAACAATATAAAAAAAATCGAACACAAGAGAATTTTGAGCATGTACTTCAGGTTTGTTTAAATTGACTTTAAAAGTCACAAAAAAACCTGACTATCAAATCCTATAAAAGCGCCAATTTAAAAAACAGTGGCTGTTTTTCCCTTTTCTATTGGCTGACAAATCAAGTTGAGAAAATTGAAATAGGCACATCCTATTTTCCTTCTTCAATAACAGTTATTCTTATGCTTAAAAACCAAAAAAGATGTATTGTCGTTTTTAATGAAAAAGCAGAGTGAAGTTTAATCGGCTTCTCTGAAAGCAGCTAAAAAACAGGCATTAAGTGATTAAGCATAAATACAAAGTAAAAATAGGAAAAAATAAAAAAGTCTTCCTTATAGCATATAGATTAAGCTAGATGGACTAACTTTCGCCGAGTCTTTTCGTAAACAGATTTTTTTGTTAGTAGAATATTTATGATTCTATATAGGTGTTGTCTATTGTTGCGTTATCAGCGTATGCTGTTGTTGAGGCGCAGTCATACATCTCTGCTAACCCAAACATGCCGAACCGGAAAAAGCGTCAAAGGATCACTACTACGTGACTTATCCCCATACAATGAACTAACAAAAAAAGTTTCCCACACCATCGCCTGCGTCGCTTTAAAATCCTTAACTTCAAATGTATTATTGCCTGACTCTGATGTCCACGAATAAGATTGCGCCTGAACCAGCGCCATGCTTGTAGCTTCATCCTCAGAAAGATCCACAGCCGTACTACCAACATTATACATATTCCATGTATCCACAAAGTTAAGAAAACCTTTTCACGCACCTGCCTATACCATTTAACAAGGAGTAACGGATTGATGGCTTTAGTGGTAAATGCAATTGTATCATCAATTATCTTGCTACTCGTATTTGCAACAATAAGCCTAACTTACCCTGTACAGGCCAACTATATCCCACCCAACATAATTCCAATGGAGCACGCCTACATCAGAAGCGACGGCGAAATAGACCCCCCAACCCTGCCAATCCAACGCCAAGATAGCGTCTACACCTTAACAGCAAACATAAAAAACTACAGCCTAGAAATACAAACAGACAACATAATCTTCAACGGAAACAACCACACCCTCTCCATACCCCCCTACGAAGATACTTATGCGCCAGAAACTGGAGACCCCGCCATTAAAATGGTAAACAGGAAAAACATCCTTATCGCAAATACAACTTTTGAGAACTGCTTTTATTGCATAGACGTTAAGGGCTCCTCGAACATCACAATTGCCCAAAACAATGTAGTAAAGG
>CAZQTZ010000048.1:11733-12542 GCA_964596465.1 uncultured Candidatus Bathyarchaeia archaeon
CGCAAATAATCTACTAATCCCCTCTTCAATTAGGAATTCAACATTCCTTGAGATAGCCTACAACAAAATCTCAGGTATAAGGTTCTATGGCATTAGCACTTCTGTTAGTTTCTCAAACATAACAAAAAACGAATTTATCAACAACCTCGAGGCAGGTATTACTCTACAAGGCTCTAACGATGATAACTACATTTTTCATGGCCACAACCACGGTAATAATATCTTTCTGAATAATTTTATCGGCAATAAAGTCGGCATCCTCTTTCGAGGAGATATTGGAGTAAATGTAAATAACAGCATCTTCAACAACTACTGGCTTAACAACCAAATAGCAATCAAAAACGTAGACGAAGGCGGAATTCAATACGGCGAAACCATCGTCGATAAGTCACCTCTTACAGAACCCGTTTCAATCCTCTTCGACCCAACACTTCTCTTTCCTTCAACCCAACCCACCCCAACACTATCGCCAACAATAAGCCCAAGCCCCACGATCCCCGAATTCCCAACCTATACAACCCTAACAATAGCTGCGGCGATGATATTGATCTCAACTAGCATAGTTACGAGAAAGACGCAGAAGCGTTAAAGTCAGATGTCTCTTTTAAATCCAGAGTATGCCACTTGTATCTTTGAAAACATAAGGAAGCTGTTCTTTTAGCAAAACACAGTGTTCTTCTGGGAGAGCTAAAAGGAACGTAGAATAATTAACTACTGAGGGATATGAAAAAACTATTCCTAAAAGCCACCATCATCGGCATATTAATATTGAATATAACAGCTTTGCAGTTTGCGAATGCCGTAACTGA
>CAZQTZ010000049.1:0-783 GCA_964596465.1 uncultured Candidatus Bathyarchaeia archaeon
GAGGGTTACTGAATAATCTTCAGTCTGCTCTAAACGATTAGTTAGTTTTACAGAAATCCCAATAGCCTCACCTATACTGGCTTGCGTTCTATTGATGGCTAAATCAGATAAAGTAAATTTGCTTAAAACCGTAAAAGTCTCTTCTAAATTCCCTACTTTAGCAGTATGCGTTCCCTCTGCAACATTAGTAATTACAAACTTGACTTCTTTTGTTTCTTCGCCAGAAATCTGAATGGTCTGAGATTGTACTGAAGCATCGTCTATAGTTAAGTTTGCTACATAAGACCCTTTTTCGCCTCCAAGATTTGTCACGTTAAAAGTGATTTGGACTGATTCGCCTACGGCTGCCTGTGAAGGATTAATGGTCAGGTTAGTCAGCTGTATTTGTGCTGCGTCTAGGGGGGCTGAAGGAAGTGATTGAAGATAGATGAATCCGCCTGCTGCAGCAGCAACTATGACTATGTCAATTAGAAGGATTGCTTGAAGTTTGCTTAAGGCTGATTGGGGATACATATTTTTTCTACCTGCTTTGGACTAATATAACTATTAACACGACTATTTTTGTTTAGTGTAAATCTGGTTTTTCCTTTGCTTTCAAAATACCGATTTGTTAATCCTTTATGAAAATTGTTATTTTATCTTTGCTTTAATTCTTTTAATCTTGTCTGAGTGATGCGTATAGCGGAGAAAATCTGCACGTATTGCTGATGGGAGGGTCATGTTTTTGAATATTTACTTTTGTCTCTAATTTAGGTCTCTATAGATTTTGATATTTTAAATATC
>CAZQTZ010000049.1:793-12314 GCA_964596465.1 uncultured Candidatus Bathyarchaeia archaeon
GGTCTCCCTAATTCTAGACATTCTTAGGATAATGAATAGTAAATCCAAATATAATTGTGCATATGTTTATTTTATATTTAAATTATTGAATGTATGTTTAGAAATATATGAAAACAATGTTTCAATGTGATTATTCTTATATTTCTGTATGTGAAAAGGATACGACTCATAAGAAATCATCCCACAAATCAGAAACCAAGAGGAATATGAAATGAGTGTAGTACCAACATCAAACTCGGGAGACGTTGCCTGGGTAATAGCCTCAACCGCTTTAGTCATGTTAATGACTCCCGCTTTAGGGTTCTTTTACGGAGGCTTAGTTCGAAAGAAAAACCTAGTCTCCACAATAGTCCAATGCGTTGCAATATTTGCTGTAATCAGTATAGTCTGGGCTCTATGGGGTTACAGTCTTGTTTTCGGGTCAAGTATCAATGGTTTTATTGGTAACTTGTCCCTAGCAGGTCTAAACAACTTAAGCATACATACAATCAACCCGCTATTAGCTCCGACCATTCCTGAATTGCTATTCTTTGCTTTCCAACTAAAATTCGCAGCGATCACACCAGCACTAATAATCGGTGCCTGTGCTGAAAGAATCAAATTCCGCTCCCTGCTGGTTTTCATATTGCTCTGGTCAACCGTTATCTATATGCCAATAGCCCACTGGGTCTGGAACCCCGATGGCTGGCTACGTGGACTAGGGGCAATTGACTTTGCAGGTGGCATTGTAGTTCACATTTCAGCAGGTATATCTGCTCTAGCCGCCGCCTTAGTGGTCGGAAGACGAAAAGGCTGTGCAATACCTTGGAAAGACCATATGAAAGCTGTTGACCAAAAACCAAACGCCGCCGAATTCAAACCAACCAACATCCCCTACGTAATCTTAGGAGCAGCCCTCCTGTGGTTTGGTTGGTTCGGATTCAACGCAGGCAGTGCCTTAGCAGCCAACGATTTGGCAGTTTCAGCACTTGTTACCACAAACCTAGGCGCAGCAGGAGCTGCAGTCAGCTGGATGTTCATGGACTGGATAATTAAAGGCAAGCCCTCAGCAGTAGGTATAGCAATAGGCGCCGTAGTTGGACTAGTAGCAATCACTCCTAGCGCAGGATACGTTAGTGTAACCTCCTCGATAATCATCGGATTAGCAGCAGGCGTAATATCTAACTTAGTCGCAAACTGGCGTGCCGGCAGATCACGAATCGATGATACCTTGGATGTCTTCGCATGCCACGGCGTAGGGGGTATCTGGGGATCTATAGCTACAGGCCTATTCGCATCCGGTGCTATCCAAGTAGGAGTTAACGGACTCTTCTTCGGAAACCCTGATCAGCTAGTTGCGCAATTGATAGCAGTTGGAGTAGTCGCCGCTTTCTCATTCGTTGGCTCATTCCTGCTCTTAAAGCTAGTAAACATATTCTCGCCTCTAAGAGTAAGTCCCGAAGCAGAAGATGCTGGCTTAGACCTAAGCGAACACGGTGAAGAAGCCTACCAGCTGGACTAAAATCCAATAAAAACCTAAAAACTCTCTCTTCTTTTTTCATCTAAAAACGAAATTTTGCTACATTATACTTTAAAAAAAAATAAATCAAGGTTAAAACAAAAAAGCCGATGAAGGGTTATCCTTCTTAGGCGATGTTGATTATTTACTCAGGTTTTGCTAAATATTTAAGATGGAACGATTTGAGGGTTAAGCCTGGTTTGAGGTCTGCTTGGAAGCATTGAGTTTCTGTGATGACTTCTGATAATTCGCTTTCTTGGCTTCTGCGGAATTCAGCGTATTTTGTAAAGTTCTCGTGTAGCGATATGCAGATTGCGTCCCAGCCCATGCCTTGTCCGTCAAGAACACCAATAACATTAGGCTGCTTGGCGTACCATTCTTTTAATTTGTTAAAAGCTTCTTGTTTTTCTTGACCCTTTAGATGGTTAAGTTTTGTTTTGAGGAATGTGAACGCTGCGATTTCGAATCCGATTTGTCCGAATTTTGGAATAACTGTGTAGCCTTCGATTGTGCTATCTTCTAGCATTGCTCGTCTTCGGGTTACAGTAGGCTGAGATATGCCTAAGGCTTTAGCTAATTGTCTGTCGCTACGATGAGAATCCTTCATTAATTCGAAGAGAAGCTGATAATCGAGTGGTTTCAGTTCTTTCATTTTTATCGACCGATTATAATTTTGTTATTCTTTAAGCATTTTAATCATGATATATAAACCTCTTCGTAGCGTTAATGAATTTACTCCCATTTAGCCCTAAATTTCTGCAAAATTTGCATTGAATTACAAGAAACTCTTAAGAATGATACATACAGCATCTACATTTAATAGGTGCCAAAATATGCAAATTAATCCTTTCAAAAACATTGAACCCGAAGTCACAAATTTACTCGCCAATCTTATCCGTATAGATACCACCAACCCACCAGGCAATGAGATTAAAGCGGCAGAATTTGTCTCCAAGATTTTAAGCAAGGATGGTTTTAACTGTGAAATTTTCGAATCAGCACCTACACGAGGAAGCGTTCTCACCCGTCTAGAAGGAACTGGCGAAAAACCCCGACTTCTACTACTTTCCCATCTAGATGTTGTCGCTGCCAATCCATCTGAGTGGAGTGTACCCCCTTTTGATGGCGTAGTTAAAGACGGATTCGTTTGGGGCCGAGGAACACTGGACATGAAAGGCATGACTGCTATTGAAATCATGGCACTTAAACTACTAAAACGAAATAATGTGAAGCTGAAAGGTGATGTTATTTTAGCCGCAACTGCCGATGAAGAGGCCGGCGGAGTAGCAGGAGCGGAATACCTACTTCAAAAGCATCCTGAGAAGATCTTTGCTGAATACGTTTTAAATGAAGGCGGCGGATCTTCCCTTCTAACCAAAAACAAAACCATCTATACCGTGAACACTGCGGAAAAGGGATTAATGTGGTTCCGCGTAAAAGCGCGTGGAACTCCCGGTCACGGATCTGTTCCAGACGCAGCAGACAACGCCATCTTACGTATGAATAAAGTAATAACAAAATTAGGTAATTTCAATGGAAAAATACAGCTCGCACCCACAGTAAAACAGTTTCTAACCGAGTTAGCAAAAGAAGATGATAGTCTAAAAAAGCCATTAACCAGTTTGATGGCTAATCCTGAATTCAGTGATGAAATTCTAGATGAACTGTCAAAAACTGCTCCTGCGATAGCTGATGAGATACGCCCTAGAATAAAAATGACAATTACGCCAACAATCGTTCATGGAGGCGTAAAAGAAAATATAATACCCTCTGAATGTGAGGCAGTTTTTGATTGCCGTATCCTCCCGGGGCAATCAATCAGAGAAGCTCAGTTGATAACAAAGGACTTGGTCAAGGATGCAGGACCAGATAAACTGGCTTTCGAGTACATTCAAACACAAGAACCTTCTGAATCCCCAATGGATACACCACTCTACACTACAATTAAGAGCGTTTTAGGCAAATTAGAACCCGGATGCGGTGTTACGCCGACTCTAATGACCGGAGGAACCGATAGTAGATTCTTCCGTAAAATGGGGAGTATTGCATATGGTTTTCACCCACTACGTAGCGAAACCCGATATGGTGAGAAAGCAACACGACGTGAACACGGCATCGACGAACGCATATCTATAGATAACCTCGTCTTTGGAACCAACGTGCTATATGAAACCATTAAAAAATTCATGACCTAACTCCAACTTCCAGTTCTTTCTTATTGATTATATGTTATGCTTAAATATCATTACAGGTTTTTACTATCTTGTTTTAAGAGGAGGCTAAAGACACGCCCGCAATAGAAATAGGTAGAATATGCATGAAAACCGCTGGCCGCGAAACCGGTAAAAAATGCGTCATAATCGACGTTATGGACAAAAGTTTTGTCCTAGTTACTGGACCAAAGAAAATCACCGGCGTAAAAAGAAAAAGAGTCAACCTTAACCACATCACAGTTCTTCAAGATAGACTTGACCTCAAGCGAGGCGCATCTGATGAAGAAGTCACTTCCGTCTTAGAGGCCGCTGGTAAACTAACTGAGATGTCGCAACCAGCAAAACCCGCCGCATAGTAAACTAGACTCTTATACTTCCCCGTTATTCTTTTTCTACGTTCAAGGAGTACAAATTATCTATGCCCCGAACTGTCCCCCCGTGGGAAATCAAACGTGAATTACATATAAAAAACGAGAATTCCACTGATCCAAAGTACGGTCATAAACCCAATGAGCGACCTGGAGAGCAGTACATTAAATATGGGGTTATAAATCTCGACAAACCTGCAGGCCCAACCAGTCATGAGGTTGCAGCCTGGGCTAAAAAAATTCTTAAACTCGAAGTTATCGGTCACGGAGGAACTTTAGATCCTAAAGTTACTGGCGTTCTGCCCGTCACATTAGAGGAATCCACAAAAATTGTTCAGGCTCTACTTTATAGTGGTAAGGAATACATCGGGGTCATGAAACTTCATGGCGATGTTCCTGAAGAGCGTGTCCGTAGAGTGATGCAAGAATTCGAAGACGAAATCTATCAGCGCCCACCTTTACGATCATCGGTTAAACGACAGATTCGTACACGACGGATTTATTATAACGAGTTTATCGAGATGGATGGACGAAATGTGCTTTTCCGCGTCGGATGTGAAGGCGGCACCTACATCCGTAAACTCTGCTATGACATAGGCGAAATATTAGGTGTCGGTGCTCACATGCAAGAACTTCGCCGAACCCGAGCGGGACCCTTTAACGAAAAAAGCTCAACCATAGTTACCTTGCATGACGTTGCTTACCATTTTGGGGAATGGCAAGAAAAGAAGGATTCCTCAATTCTGCACAAATTCATTCAACCGATGGAAACAGCGTTAGAATTGCTTCCGAAAATAACTGTTCGAGACTCAGCGGTAGACGCGCTTTGTCACGGTGCAAGTTTAACCGCTCCAGGGGTTCTTAGTGTAGAAAGTGGAATTAATAAAAACACAATGGTCGCGATACTCACGCTTAAAGGCGAAGCGATTGCTTTAGGAACATCTAAACTCACTACAGAAGAAATTCTTAACCTCAATCACGGCACAATCGCTACTTTAGAACGCGTTCTTATGCCAAGAGGAACCTACCCAAAAGTCTGGAAAACTGGCAGTGGCAGTAAAAATGACTAAACCCGCTGACCACTACTACACTGAAAATCCAAAAACCCAACCAAAATTCGGAGTAATTAAAACAACCCTACGAAACAAACCCTTCGAATTTCTTACAGCATCAAGCGTTTTTAGTATCAAGCGCGTAGACCTCGGTACCCGCGTTTTAATCGAATCAATGATTTTACCTGAAACTGGGATTGTCTTAGATGTAGGATGTGGCTACGGCGCAGTCGGTATAGCAGCCGCCGCCTCCAACAAGAAGCTTCGTGTAGTCATGACCGACGTAAATCGAAGAGCAGTAATCCTAGCTCGCCAGAACGCAGAAAAAAACAAAATCCGAACTGTTGAAGTCCGCCAAGGAGACTTATATGAACCGGTTCAAGATTTACGCTTTGACTGTATTTTGTCAAACCCGCCTGTAAGCGCAGGTATGAAAACTGTAGAAGCCATAATCCGTAACGCACCTAAAATAATGGCTCCATCCGCCACTTTACAGATGGTGCTTCGATCAAAAATTGGAAAAAAGACCTTGCCGCAGGTCTTCACAGAAACCTTCGGAGCTTTCCAAATCCTTTGCATTGAAAGCGGCTACAGAGTATTGCTAGGTCAAAAATCTGGTTCAGATCCAATATCCTGATTTGTTACTGTTTTAGCTCTTCAACCAACTTTATAATCTGCTCTATAACGTATTCGTTGATGATTTTTCCTTTACTTTCGGTTGCGCTGGCGGGGTCTCCCATAACTCCGCTTGGGAAGTAATGTTCAGGGTTAGCTATTACTTCAAAGCGTGGTATCTTGGGGAGGCTGGTTTCACCTTTAGCTTTTATCAGATCTGGTTTTATATCCATTACTCGAGAAGTCTCTACATCACCTGCATGGCCATCTTGGGGAATGATTTTTAATTTATCTTGGAGATCTTCGGCGAAGTCATAATCGGATAGAACCATGATTCGTGTTTTTTCGCCAGATTTTACATCCGCGTTTTTTTGCACCACTTTTTGGGCGGCAAGCTTTAGAGCTGTCATATGAGACGACCCTGCGTGGCCTGTGATTACCATTATTCGGTTGAACCCATTTCGCACCAATTCGCTTAGAATATCTTTAGTTATTCTATAAAGTGAATCAAACTCTATCGTTAGAGTACCTGGGAAGTTACGTCCAGCGTTACAAATACCATACCTTAAAGGAGGAATCACAAGAGAACCCGTCTTCTCCGCAACCTTAACCGCTACATATTCAGATTGAATGCTGTCTGTACAAAGAGGCAGATGTCTTCCGTGCTCCTCTACTGCCCCCAACGGAAAAATTACTACAGTGTTCTTTTCTGCGGCTTCTTTTACTTCAAAAGTACTTAACTCATCAAACCAAACACTCATCAGTTTTTTTGAAACAGAGTTTACTTTCTTCACGATTATATTCCTCAGTTCCTATTTTCAATATTAACTTTCGAATTTATAAGAACACATCTGTTTGTAGCCTCGCTTGCGTTCGTAAAGGTTTAAGTTTGGTGAAGAAACTATAATAAAACCACTTAAGAATGAATAAGCAGCAAACATGCCGGGGTCTCCTAGCCAGGCAGGGAGCAAGCCTGGAGATGCCTATGCAAACGCAAGCACCGTAAAGCTTGTGGCCTCTCGGGGCCGCGGGGGTTCAAATCCCCCTCCCGGCGCCATTTTAATTCATTTAGCAACTCATCGAGTAGCCGATAAAGCAAATGTTTTCAAATGACTTTGCTCGTGTTCTAACCTACTCTTTGAATATTTTCTGTAGATCTTGCAGATATTTAGGTGCGTTTTTATTATTTTTCAGGGTTTGAATAAAGGAGGCTGTATCCTCGTATATTGTTAGAGAGTCAATTTCTTTTGGGAATGCTTTAAGGTCGTCATCTTTCAAGTTAATTACTTGGTCAAGAAAATCTTGAGCTGTTTTTCTTGCGATAGGCGGTTTGCTGGAGAAAGCGGATATTTCTTCTATCAGAAGTTGAGGCGGCATAGCTTTAGCGCCAATTTTCTTAGCTCTGTTTTTGTAATCGCGGGCGGTTTTTTTCGGGTCTTTTAGTGATTCAGCCAAACGGGTTCTAACTTGTTGTAAGGTGATTTCACCAAAAGAGACGTCTGGTTCGAGTATGTCGATTCCCTTTGTTATCGACCCTATCTGAATTGTTTCGCAATTTTGTATTCCCAATTGGTTCAGTATTTTGGGGTCACCGAATCTTGGTCTTCCTTCTATAGCTACGAGTTGGATGTTTTTTTCAGTTGCTTTGATAAGGTTGCGATAAGGATCCTTATGTAGACGTTCAATTACGAGAAGGTCAGCCAGGTAGCCTGAAATTAATCTACCAATTCTATCATCCCATCTAATGGCCTTGGCAGGATTGATAATAACCATATCAACGAGGTCTTTATCGCTGAAAAGTTTTCTGAGGGCTTTTTTATTGACCAAGTCCGCTACTTTAAGCTCCCAGAGCAAGTTTTTGCTGCCTGTTGGCGTCCAGTCAGGTCCAAGGCAAATTAGCACTCCGTTCTTCTTCGCAAGTCTAACCTTCGCTGTTGAACCATAAAGAAGAAAATTACTGAGAGGTGACCAAACCATCCTGACGTTTCGTTTGCCGAATTCCACAAAATGCCTGCTCTTAAGTGCGGTAGAATGAATTGCTACAAGTTTATCATTTACAAGGCTATGTACGCTTAAATCGGTGTACTCTTTCTCCAGTGCCTTGTCTGTACCTTCCGCTAAGTGATAAAGGAATGCGTTAGCGCCGCTTATCTTGTCAGCATAAGTTTGAAACTCATCGGATTTAAGAAGCTGGACACTCTGGAATATGGGCGGTTCGTCTTTACCAAAGGGCTCAACCTCGACATTTCTCAGTAACCACGCGGCATAGGTGCCCTTGAACTTTGAGAAGCCATCGATTGTAGTCACTCCACCTATTAGAGACTTAACTTCACAGTACTTCACTAGTTCTACAGCGTTAGTTATCGCTAACAAATTTGTGGGCAAACTAATCTCAAGCTCATATCCCTTCTTTCGCGGCCACTCATACCTGCTCTTGAACGGCTTCTTAGTGTCAAATACCCAAAGTTTTAGGAAATTATATGGTAGATGATTGTGCAGGTCAATTAAGCCTGGATATATGTACCCGCCTGTATTCACAACTGGAACATCTTTGAAAGATTCAGGGATTTCGTTCCTTGCAGTAGTTATAGCTTCAATTTTCTTATTATTTACACAGACATAGCCATCGTCAAGAATATCATTCTGTGCGTTAAAAGTGACAACTGTTCCGTTAAGAATGAATTTCATAATTATACTTCTAGTAGCCATATCTTAATATATCTGATGGGTGCCGGCTACATCTAACTTTATCGTAAGAAAAAATTAAAATACAAATCAGGATAAATAATAAAAAGAATCAATTTATACAAAAATCAAGTGAGAAAATGACCGAATTCGACATAGGTTATTTTTTGGAGCCTTTCAAGAGTCTTTGTGCTTTCTACCCTCGTGAGGAGGCATATGACCCAAATAACTTCCGAGTAGAATGGGGGCCAATCTTCCACCGCGGTCGCTTAGATGGGACTGCAAAAATACTTGTTATCGGTCAAGATCCTGCGCAACACGAAACAATTGTTCGGCGAATTCTAGTCGGTGAGGCAGGTAGGCGGATTCAAGGATTTTTAGGCAAGTTAGGTATAACTCGAAGTTACGTAATGATTAACGCTTTTTTGTACAGTGCATACGGGAATCCAACGTCTAAGAACCGAAAGAACATAAACCTAGTCAAATACCGAAACTTGTGGTTAGACTCAGTAATTATGGGAAAATCTATCGAAGGCGTTCTTAGTATAGGTAACTACGCCGACGAAGCTTGGAAAATGTGGATGGAAACCCCAAATGGGGCCACCTTTAACAAAACATATGTCAAAATCATGCACCCAACGTATCCTGAAAGCTATTCAAAGGGCAATAAAACGAAGCTCGCAGAAGCAACAAAAAGGATGCTGCAAAACTGGAACAAAGGACTCCAAGCGCTGGCATCTTCTATAATAAACCCGGACGAGGCTATACCGCTCGTCTTATACGAAGACTCTTTCAGCGACACTGACAAACTAGAAATACCAAAAGCGGACTTCCCAGCGGGATTGCCAGTTTGGATGAGAGAAAATGATGGCTGGGCACGCAGAGTAGGTAAAACAGCAGCTGCAAAACGTGCCAACATCACGATTAAGGTACCAAAAAAGAACCTTCCATGACAAAGTTGATTGAAGGTAAAAATAAACTTAAATCTCAAGTTAACGTTATTCTAATTAGATACAATTTTCTTAGCGAAGGAAGGTGATAGTTTTGTTTGATTTAAAGAATAGTAAAGTAGATTGGGACAAAGAAAAATATATTCCCCGAAAAGTATACGGTTTTTTAACCCCCAGATATTCTGGAACACCTCAAGAAATCGCTCAGAAATTCCTACAGGAAAACATGGAAACGTTAAAGATTTCCGTCCCTCTTAGCGACCTAAAATACGAAATAACCATAGAGAGCTTAGGCGGTTGGGCTGTCCTGTTTCAACAACATCACGAACAAATCCCAATACATGGCGCACGAGTTACAATTCTCATCAACAAGCAAAATCAAATATTTATGGTGAAAAATACCACTGTCCCCCAAATGATTTCTAAAAAAGTCACCGCAAAAACCGCACCTCATCTGCTACCTAACACTCAAATTGATGAGATTATTGCGAAGCGAGCAAAACAGTTGGGAGAACTCACAACCTCTATAGTAAAAGAAAGCATGATTTACGAGCTAAAGGGAACTTTACGCGAAGTCTGGAAAGTTAAGTTCGGCACTTCAGCACCAACTGGTTCTTGGATACTTTTCATAGACAAATATACTGGCGATATCCTTGATGAAAGAGACGTTCTTTGGAAAGCTAAAGTTAAGGGGAAAGTATTTATCCCCAATCCCGTAGTCGCGCTGAACAATGACAGTCTTCTTGATCTGAGTGATAAAGACCAAGAGGTCTTTAGAAAAGCTTACAGAATCGTTGAACTTAAAAATCTCACTGGGGAAGGGTATCTGAAAGGCTCCTTTATCGACACTGGAAACACTGAGAACAGGGCCAAAGCTGAAGGCAACAATTTTTATTACAATAGAGGCGACCAACGATTCGAAGAAGTCATGGCTTATTATCACATTGACACTATGCAAAGATATGTCCAGTCACTTGGTTTCAAGGACCAGAGAGCAATTGCCGGCAAGCCAATTATGGTCAATGCACATGGCACAGAAGAAGATAACTCGTGGTTTGACCCCTCCCCTGGAAAAGAAGACCTTACCTTTGGCAGTGGAGGAATCGACGATGCTGAAGACGCCGACATCATAATCCATGAGTATGGGCACGCTCTTGCGCATAGCATAGTCCGAGGGTTTGGTCAGACTAAAGAGGCAAAAGCTATGGGCGAGGGTCTCAGCGATTATTTGGCAGGGTCCTTCTTCGAAAAACGAAAATCCCCATTAAGAAAAGTCAGAATAGCAGAATGGGACGCCAAAGGCTATGAGGGTGGACCTCAGGAATGTCTACGAAGACTAGACAGCAACAAACACTACCCTGAAGATATGATTGGAGAAGAACATGCAGATGGCGAGATTTGGTCCTCTTGCTTATGGAGCATACGAAAGCCACTTGGTAAAAAGAAAGCTGATATTGTGATTCTCGAAAGTATGTTCTACCTTGATCAAAATGCTAGTTTCAAAGACGGAGCAGACGCCATCATTATGGCTGAAAAAAACCTCTACCGCGGTAAAAAAGAGAAGGCGATAACCAAGATTTTCAAGGACAAAGGAATTCTGTAAATAGCACAAAATTTTAGATAATATCCCTCTACCAAATCCTAAATAGTCGGTAAAGATTCGATAGTGAGAACTATCTAAAGCAAAGAATTTGAATTTCTTTAGAAAATAGGTACAACTATTTTTTCCATTTTTTTAATTATAGATTATGCTCAACTTTCTAAACAGGTCGCTAAAGATGAATTTTAAATCTGTTGTTTAATTTCACAACTGGTATATTCTGATTCAAGCTATTTGTTATTTTATGCTCTGATTCGGTTGGTGCAGAATAGACGAAAATAAAACCCGAATCAATACTAGAAAAAGCAAATACTGCGATTATAAATTCTTTTGACCAATCGAAGATTAGAATCTTAATTATCGATTACGATGAATCTTTATTAAAGCGCTTAAAGCGCTATTTAGAAACACAAGAAGATTTAGATGTTGAAACAGCAAATTCCATAAAAAAAGCGGAAAAAAGACTTGTGGCAACCCCTTTTGACATAATCGTTTATGATTATGAGATGCCTAACGAAAATAGGCTGGAATTTCTAGAAA
>CAZQTZ010000050.1:0-12285 GCA_964596465.1 uncultured Candidatus Bathyarchaeia archaeon
TCCTTTAAATCGTCTGCCTCGAGATCAGAAATTAGACCCATGATCTCTCTCTTTGCCACGTCGAAGTGCCCCTCAAACTGCTCAGTATTCTTATGGATTTCTTGAGCGAAGGCACATATTTCAGCTTTTTTAAGATAAAACTCTACCTTCTTAGTTTGTAAATTAATATCAAATGTAATAGGACCAGCTTTACAGGTTTCAGGTTTAACTGGATGTACAATACATTTGTGTGTCTCTTTGTTATAGAAAACGCAAAAGCCATATTTGTCTGTTGCAGGATGAGAATGCCCATTATGCGCAAAGACCTCTTGGTCAGACAGATTGTTTTTTTTCAGATATTCAAGTATGATTTTCTTGCGTTTAGCAGTTAATGGTGGATTAGCGTCTTGACAGCAGATTAGTTTACAGGAAGAGCAGACATCTAAGGAGTATGTTTTTCCAGTTTTATCATCGGACATTAGAGTTCCTCGTCTAGAAGTAGGGTTGATTATTTATAAGGCACCTAATAAGGGTTGAATAAACATTTTGAACGGCTTCTCTCAAATCTGTGCGCTGGGTTTTCTTTAAAACATCTCGCCGGATTGAATCAGATAAGTTCCCCTGCTCGATTCTTTTCTGAATCAATGGAAGATATTTCTTTTCTTCCTTTTCCGCATTCTTCCATCCTAAATTAAATAAGTGCTTGCAAACTTCTCGTGCCGTTGGACCTTTTGGATTCTCAACTGGAGCATCAAGGCCAAAAGAGAGAACGGAGTTAAAATCGTTTACAAGTAAAGAGTGAGGCAAGAAGTCGGTTTTTTCGGAAAGTAGTCCTCTAAGGACAGAGCGGACAAAACAACTTAGGGCTACATCAGATTTTATGCATTCTTGTTCATCCATAACTCGAATTTCTAGAGCGGAACGGTCAAAGCGGAAAATGACACCCCGCGAGTTAACCCATTCCTTGAATAATAGAACTTTTGCTATTCCTGCTTTTGCTAAATCAGAGGAATATTGACCAATAACATCCTTTTTGTAGTCATCTATTGAAGTGGCATATTCTGGAATGATATCTCCTGATATTGAAGGGATTTCTTTCTGGTTAATTTTATAGAAAGCCAAACGGTTATCCAAAATTGACCCTATTTTGCCTTCAAATATCGGCGAAGATGAAGAAATAGCGGGCAGATAGGGGCATAGATTAACTAGAAGATTATGCATCAGGACACCGGGATTCTCTCTTGCATAAGGCAAATTTAGATGAAAGCTTTGAATGTTTAGCCATCCATGTTGGTTGAGATTGAATATTTTACCATATTCTTGATAGATTTTATGATGCCTATGAGGCCAAACACTAGTTTCGTTGAGATGCAATAAAGGATGCATGCCAGTGCCGAGCAAGCGAGCATGATAATTGCTTGAAAGAAAACATGATAGAGTGATAACTGCTTCGTGTAACGTTTCTTCGAATACTTCAGGCGATTTGAATGGAGAGTTAGCTTTTATCTCCATAACATGTAATTGCATCTCTTTTCCAAAAGTAAACTTGGGCAACTCTACAAAGTTGACGATTTTGCCGCAATATTCTTTTATTACTTTATCTACGATAGGCAGAGGTTTTAATTCTTCATCAACAAGAGAGAATTCATGTTCAGGACCTATCACTTCTAGGGGTTTATACGTTAAAGCTCATCTCTTTTTAAAGATCAAAGGTTAGATGCGACTATGGTGCAAGATTCTGTTTTTAAACATAACTATAATGAATATAGGAATTTTACTGTAATAGAACAAGTATCGGTTAAGAAAGGCAAGTATTCTATGGAAGTTTCGGATTCTTATTTGGTTCCTTGAAAGAGAATCTAATAAGGTAAGGCGTTATGAAGGAAGTTATAATGGTAGCCACACCTATTATGGGTAAAAGAAAGTCACCTAATACATTCAAATCCTGACCAACTTTAATAACTATAAAAGCGAATTCACCAATCTGAGCCATACCCAACCCCACTCGTAATGACGTTTTATTGTCATAATTGAATAATCGCGTACCTAAACCACAACAAACTAGTTTAGTACCAAGAACCGCTAAAGTGATAATCATGGCCGGAATCCAATAAGTGGCGATCTTTGTAATATCCATTAGAGCCCCCATAGAAACAAAGAAGATAGCCCCAAAAATAATCTGCAAAGGGACAATTTCCTGATTTATTTTTTCCCTCGCATTTGATCTAGCTACAACTACACCAATAAGAAAAGCACCTATAGCAACCGAAAAACCAAGCAAACTCGCTATTATTGAAAAACCAAAACATAGACCTAATAAGAGAATGTATAATAATTCGCGGTTTTCTAATTGAGCTACCCGATCAATTAGTTTAGGAATAAAAAGATGCCCCAAAACTAAGGTTCCGCCGATAAACAAAACCATTCGAAGCATCAGGAGCATAACTGAAATTGAAGAAATCTCATGGGTTATAGCAAAACCTTGAAGAATCGCTAAAATAATTACAACCGCTATATCTTCTACCACAAGTATTCCAAGCATTATAACTGAAGAAGTTTCTTTTATTTTCCCGGTATCACTTAGTACCTTAGCAACTATCGTTGTACTACTACTAGCAAGAGCCGCCCCTAAAAATAACATATCATAGAAGCCCCAATGCAGTAAAGCTCCTATAATCCAGCTTATAGCAAGCATCAGAGATATCTCAAGAGCAGAAATACTGATGACGACATGGCTTATTGCCTTCAGTTTTTTTATGGGGAACTCTAATCCAATTGTAAACAGAAGCAAAATTACCCCGATTTCAGCGAAAACACCTAGATAGCCTACATTCGAAATAAGACTAAAAGGGGGCGTAAAAGGCCCGATTATGATACCTGCAATCAAATACCCAATTATTATGGGCTGTTTAAGTTTGTAAAAAATTAGAGCCACAACTGACGCTACAAACATCAAAACCGCAAGGTCAGTTATTATTTGTATTTCAAAGCTCATTCACCTTAAGATAGAGGAAAGGCAATAATAACTTTTTCAAGAAAAAAGTTCAAAAAACAATCAAATAATTCCAAAATCGGTATGAAAATAAGAGAATATAAAAAGTAACCCCCCGGGTTAAAACACGAATTCATTTTAAATGATTTCTAATTCATAGGTAATTTTAAATACAACTTTAAGAATATCGCCTCTCGATTATCTGGTGTCATATTAGTGCTGGTCGTTTCTAACATCGACCTAACAGCAAGTACGCAAATAATGAAACCATCGACATTTTTAGAATCCACAATCAAAAAACCCACTCTTAACATAAATTACGATTATCGATACTTGAAAACAGGCTACTATGTTTCTCTTCACGCAGAAGTTTTAGGCAATAAAGTGATCCCCTCCTGCGAGGACATAATAGATTCAAGCAGAACCCCGATTCTGCTTTTACGAGCGTCCAGAGCGGAAATACCAACATTGCCGTTCTTAGTAACAGATTCTGTGAAAAAAATCATAACTGAATTGAACTTCCCAGTGGTACTCTTCGCGGTTAACCCGTTTATTCATGAGGGATATAAAACAGCAATCAACAAAAGCGCCCTCTATAGAGCTATGAAGAGCTTGGGTATGAACTATAAATTCGCCGTCTGCGCTCAACCCTTGAAAGGAAAGATGGTTTCATTCAAATCTATATTTGGCCAATGTAGTGAGCAGGATTTACAGACTCAGAAAATTAGTCAAAAGGTTTTTGAGGTTTTTAAAATCCCAGTATGCAAATTACATGTGCAAAAAACGGGGGATAAAGCTTATCTGTGTGGCCTGCAACCCGTAAACAGAGAAGAACTATCAGAGCAAGATTTACAGATGATTTCAAGAGAGGTTTCGCTCCTAACGGAGCAAGGTGAACACTTGGGTGTCTAAGATCGCCTGTTATGTTGAGAAATATAATTTTTCTGACCCTCGCGAGGAAGCTGCTCTTGAAAACTTCAAGCGTGCTGCAGAAAATGCAGGTCAGGAGTTTCATTACTTATTCCGAGAAGACATATCTGATGTACCTAAATATGACGCAGTTTTCATAAGAGCAACTACAGATCCACTAAATACGGCATATGTTGTGTCAAAAACAGCATGGGAGTTGGGGTTGAGAGTAATTGATGACCCTGAGTCCATAACTATTTGCGGGAACAAGATTCATCAATATGCGTTATTTGAAAAGTATGATGTTCCTCGCATTCCAACTGTATTTCTGGGTAAAGATGAATTACATCATAAGAAAATCAACGAAATCTTTGAGGAATTGGGTAAGCCAGTTGTGATAAAAGCGCCATATACTAGCTTTTCTAAATACGTAGAGAAAGCCGCTTGCGAAACTAGCTTTCGTGAGGTAGCAAAGCGATTCTTTAAGAAAAGTGATGTGTTAGCAGTTCAAAAATTCACTCCAACCCTCTTCGACTGGAGAGTAGGAGTGCTCAACAACGATGTTCTATATGTATGCAAGTATATGATTCCTAAAGGTAAATGGAAACATGGCGCTAAGTTAAGAGGTAAACCAACTGTAATCTGGGGGAGAACGGTTTCACTTAAGAAGGAAAACATACCCTCCGCACTAAGAGAAGTCGCCTTAAAAGCGTGTAGCGTCGTTGGCAAAGGTCTCTATGGAGTAGATATTAAAGAAGTCGACGGAAAATTCGTTGTCGTCGAAGTTAATGATAATCCAAGCATTTATGCAGGCTACGAGGACCTCCGCGCAAAAGACCTATACTCAAAAATCATCGGTTACCTGAGTGGTTAAATACATACAAATCCCAGAATGAGCTTTCGACACCTATTTATCTTTCCAGTAATTCACTTGAGCCTGCATTAGGAGTTGATATGTTTGAAAGAAGCGGTTAAGGATTACGATTTTACTAAAGACTTATCTGCAGACGAACTGGTTTCCCAAATGGAAAAGGCATGGGGATTCACTGCAGGTAAACTCGCAGTGGGAGTTAACATAATAGAAAACATGATTGAGAAGAAAGATTGCATAAAATTCCTCTCCTTTACAGGCAATTTGGTTGCGACGGGAACCCGAGGCGTAATACGCGAATTAGTTAAACGGAAACTAGTAGATGTAATTATCACAACCTGTGGCACAATTGACCATGACATGGCGAGATGCTGGAAAGACTACTATCGCGGCTCATTTGTTATGAACGATTCGAAATTACATGAGGAAGGCGTAAACCGTCTTGGTAATGTATTGGTTCCAAATGATAGCTATGGGGTAGTCATAGAACAAAAAATGCAGAAAATGCTTGAAGACCTCTACAAACAAGGAAAACGCGAAATAACAGGCAGCCAATTAACACACGAAATCGGTTTACGCTGTTGTAATGAATCATCTATTCTTTATTGGGCAGCTAAGAATAACATACCAGTTTATGTACCAGGTATAGTCGACGGTGCTGTAGGCTATCAATTGTGGATGTTTAGCCAAGACCATGACTTTAAACTCAATCTGCTTAAAGACTCTGGAGCTCTAAACGACATGTGCTTTACAGCCAAGAAGACAGGCGCTCTAATCGTAGGGGGAGGAATAAGTAAACATCATACAATCTGGTGGAACCAGTTCAAAGACGGACTAGATTATGTTGTTTATGTTAGTACAGCTGATGAGTGGGATGGTAGTCTAAGCGGCGCTAGACCTCGTGAAGCGGTTTCATGGGGAAAAATCAGTGAAAAAGCTCGACGGATTATGATTGAAGGTGACGCCTCAGTAATCTTACCAGTGATGGCTAGCTCACTTTTCGCTCGATTAAAAAAGAAGTCGAAAAAATAAATAAAATAAAAAAAAGGCTTATTTTTATAGGCCTTTAAAGAGCCAGGACATATTAGGTCCTTTTCTCTTCTTTGTTACGCGTTCGCTCAGAGCTTGTGTTATAAGCGGAAGGGCAATTGTTGCGTCGCTGTAGCATACGGCTCTAGTGTTTGGTGCGCTGTTGATTTTACCCCAGCTGATTGCTTCTTCTAATGTACAACCTGAGAGTCCTCCCCATTGTGGCGAGTCCGTTGTGATTTGGATTGCGTATTTGTGTGGATAGTAATATTCTTGCAGACCTTTTCGCAGGTGGCCGTCTCTTCCTTCTACTCCTTGATCATTTGTTTTCGGTGAGACTGAAATTGCTATAAGCTGAGTAAAGTCTTTAGGTACACCACCACCAACGTAGATTACACCTATGTCTTTAGTTTTTGTTCCGATAGTCACGAATTGATCAAACTCTCTAACTGAGTCCAGAATTACGTTGTGACCTTGGTTTTTTGCCATTAGAAAAGTTTCACCATAGGCACTGTCGACCATGGCTGGACTGAAAATTGGGACGCCGTTTTCGTATGCAACTGCTGCAATCGCGGGAATTTTTTTCTTGCTTAGGAACTTGCCAAGCAGGTGGAAGAATTCGGCAGAAGTATACGGATAATCTGTTTTTAGTGTCATTACAAATTCTGTAACAAGCTCTTCCATCTTACGGTAATCAGTTTCTTTGCCATAGACATCATAGTATCGGTTAACGTCATCCTGAAGTAGTTGCTCGTCGTTTGCTATATGAGTGCCCTGCCAGTAACCAAAACCCATGGCATCAACAATATCTTCGGAGACATTTGCTCCTGTGGATACAAGCACGTCTATGAAACGGTTTTCCATTAACCAGTTAACGATGGTCCATTGACCAGCTGTACTCATGCTGCCTGAATAACCCATTGCTATAGTGATATCTTTTTCTTTTACCATTTTCTCCCAAATATCGACTGCTTCGCCTAACTTTCTGCCTTGGTATGCGGTTTTGCTCATGTCAGTTAGAAGTTGAGAAACACTTTTCGGCTTAATCTTGATTGGCTCAAGTTTCTTTTTGAAGTATGAGTCACTCATTAATATGCACCTTTTTCGTATGACGTGATTATAGGTCTTATATTTGAAATTTGTTATTAAAATAATACAGCTACAAGTAGCAAATGGTCTATTAATAAAAAAATCAGTTCATTATTGAACTTACCAGCAAAGATTAACAATGGAAATCACTGTGCAGCTAAAAATAGTAAAAAAATTTTATTAAGTCAGAAGAAAAGAAGAAGAAACATTCCTTTTTTAAGAGAAAATTACATTTTCTCTGGAGCTATTACGCCAATTAGACTTAATGCATTCTTTAGCACTACATGTATTGCGTCTGTTAATACTAGTCTAGCTTCTGCTAACTCAGCTGATTCTGCTTTAATCACAGGAAGTGCATTATAGAATGTGTTAAACTTGTCTGCCAAAGCGTTAGAAAAATCTGCAAACATATTTGGCTTTAGATATTCTGCTGCTTCAATGAAAACGTCAGGAAAACTTGCTAAAGTCAAAATAAGATCATGTTCAATCTGTTCTTTTAATAGCTCACAATTAGGATTCTCAGGAGTTTTTGAGGCTTTACGTAAAATACTGCAAGCACGTGCATGAGTGTATTGAACATATGGTGCACTATTGGTTTCAAAGTTCAGCACCCGGTCCCAAGTAAAAACCACTGGTTTAGTTGGGTCTACATCTACTAATGCATATCGAACTGCGCCGATGCCAACAAATGAAGCTATTTTCTTTTTCTCTTCATCCGAAAGCTGAGGCGAACGCTTTGAGACTTCTTCAAATGCACGCTGGATAGCTTCATCTAGTACTGCATCAAATGTAATGTAGTGTCCTCTGCGACTGCTCATTTTGTAACCAGGTAGAGTTACAAGATTATACGCAAAATGAACAAAGTTTTCAGCCCATTTTCCCTTGCCTAATGCGTACAAAGCTATTTTCAGTTGAAGTTGAGCAAGAGATTGCTCCATACCAATCACATTTACAACCCGATCCGCGTGACCAAACTTCCAGATTGTATAGGCCACATCACGTGTCGTGTAGAGAGTGGTCCCATCTGCTCTTACCAGAGTAAGAGAAGAAATCTCGTGACCTGAACTAAGCCCTAACTTTGTCTTCAAGTTTAGTTTTTGGACGACCTCATCGGCTTCAAATTCCAATACGCCATTTTTACTTTGAACGTATCCAGATTCCTGAAGTTCCTTTAGAACATCAGTAACTTGGTTACTCCATACAAAATCGCTTTCCCAATCCCAAGAATCATAGAACACTTCAACTCGCGCCGCAGTCTCTCGGAAACCTTCAAGACATAAATCACTAACTTTACGAATAAACGCCTTAGCTTCAATCTCACCATTTTCGTATGCACGATTCAATTTGTTAATTTCTTCTTCAGGATTAGGGTCTTGACTGATTTTCTCCAATAGTGCCTTAAAAAGAGAAGAGTGCTTTTCTTCAAGTTCAGCGGCAATCGATAGCCATTCGTCAAGGTCTTTGGTGATTTTCGTAATATCATCCGATGAAGCCGAAGATTTTACGAGTTCTAATTGACGCTTTAACCGGTTAAGTTCTACTAAGCAACTGGTTATTGTGTATATCTTACCTATGTAATGGTCAACTTTTTCGTCAGGAGCTGGACATCCCAATTTAGCATAACCATATGCAATTACACTGCTTTGGCGCCCAACATCATCGATATAATAATGCCTCGAAACATCATGTCCTCTACTTCTTAGTATTCTTGCTAAAGCATCACCAAGCATCGGATTTCTTGCTTGCCCAATATGAATAGGGTGAAGAGGATTAACACTAGTATGTTCTACTATTATTTTAGTTGGAGAAGCAGTCTTTACAAATCCATACTCTGACCCGAGCCCCCTAATAGATTCGAAGGTCAAAGCTGAAAACTTGGGGAAATTAGCGCGGAAGTTTACGAATCCGCCTACTGATTCAACATTACTAATTAAAACAAATTTTGTCTTATTAGCCGCTTGAGCTACTTTTGTAGCAAGGTCAGCAGGTTTCTGTTTCAATGTTTTCGCAAGTTCGAAACATACTGATGATGCCAATTGTCCAAAAGCGGGATTAGCAGGTTTTCCCAACGGAAACGTACTAATCTTAAAGTCAGGCAATACGTTCTTAATTGCTTCTGCCAAGATTGATTCGCATTCAAGCCGAAATTCTGCAAATGGATTAACACAGACCATATTGGTATCTCTCACGTTTTCAATAGATACTTTATTACAGAGTATAATATTTTAGAGGGAAATCTCATTTATCTACATACTGGATGCAAACAGTCATGAAGACAAACATAGTCTTCGACGAAAAATGCTTAGCATATGGAACTTGGCATATTGAAGGGCCCCAAAGAGTTAGAATAGCGCAAGAGATGTTAAAAGAGAAAGGTTACAACTTCGTCGAACCAAAACCTGCAACTGAAGATGACCTATTATTAGTTCATGATATTGAATACCTTTGGAATTTAAAAAAAGGGTTAGTTGAAGATCACGATACCCCTGCCTATGATAAGATTTTTGATTACGCTTGTCTGAGCGCGGGAGCGGCAATATTAGCTGCTAAAACAAACGGTTTCTCTCTTACACGACCACCCGGACATCATGTTGGAAGATATGGTACAGCATTGAATGTGTGCTCTCGCGGCTTTTGCTATATTAACAATATAGCGATAGCGGTTAAAACTTTGAACAAACCGACACTCATACTAGATATTGATGGACATCATGGTAACGGGACCCAAGAAACGTTCCAAGGTGATTCCCAGGTATGGTACCTCTCGATTCATCGAGCACCATTATATCCAGGGACAGGCGATAAGTCAGAAGGAAACTGCATTAATTATGAGCTACCTGTTGATTGCGGAGAAAAAATCTACTTAGAAACTCTAGATAAAGCCCTAAAATCGATTAACCGTGGAAAATTTGAGGTCTTAGCAGTATCAGCAGGATTTGACACATACAAAGATGACTTAGCATCATTAGGTTTAACAGAAACCACCTTTAATGAAATAGGAAAAAAAATCGCCTCTTTAAATCTGCCAACATTCTTTGTCCTAGAAGGCGGATATAGAGGCGAAAAAAATGGTCTTTCTATAGATCAACTACTCAGAGGTTTTGAAGAAAAAGCATACTAGAGATAAATCAATTTTTCTTCTTAGATTGACTTTTTTTATTTAATGCCTCTAATTTTGCGGTAATGCGTAAAGAACGTTCTTCTGCATCTTCCAACAGAGGTTTCCAATTCTTCTGTTTCACCTTGTCTGTCAACTGCTCAGCCTCGGAAGGCAGCTTCTCTATGGCTTCATTAAACAACTTCTCAGCCTCTTCATCGCTATTTACTATAACTAATGCTTCTTCAGGGCAGAACTGTACACATTGGGGATCGCCTCCGCAAAGATCGCATGTGACGGCTTTTCGTGTATCAGGATGAAGTGTAATTCCGCCATAAGGGCACGCTTGAACACACCAATCACAGCCTTCACATTTTTTCTCATCAACTAAAAGAATACCAGTATTTTCAGATTGCGAAAGGGCTTTTTCAGGACAAGCAGCCACACATTTAGCATCTTCACAAGATCGGCAAGTCAGAGAGAAATTTAATAAAGGCCTCATGCGAACAACGCGAATGCGGGATCGTAGAGGGCTCCAAACATCCCCCTTCTCTTGGCTACATGCATATTCGCATATTCCACAACCAGTACACTTGGAAGGATCAACTGTAACGAAACGTCTTTGACTAAACTTAACAGGGGACATTACATAATCAAACGGTCAATAAGCTATCTAAATATTTCCTTGATTAAAATCCCATTTTACATTAATAGTAATCACAACAAAGCGGTTTAAATTTTTTTCAGATTAGAAAACACTGTAATATTAAAAGTACTATGGGATGCCTGAAGTAACTTTGGTGCGGAGGGTGGGATTTGAACCCACGAACCTCTAAAGGATAGGAGCCTCAGTCCTACGCCTTTGACCATGCTGGGCGACCTCCGCTTAATTTTCTATCCAAGCCAGCTGTTCGGCTGATAATAGAATTATGCAGATATTAAAAGGCTTTACTTCGCCATTTCGAGTTTGATTGGAAGTACTCCATAGTAGAATTTGTTTAAATAATTTTCTTATAGGTTATTTTTACTAATTTACAGTATATAGTCGTATTCTACGAAAAATCGATTACTTTAACTGGGTTTAATCGACGCTTTTCTTATATCTCTCTATCGATAATTAAACAAGCAAGGAATAGCAGATGAACCAAAAGCCGACTAAGCCGAAAGGAAGAAAAAAAGGCGAGGCAAAAAAAGATAAACAAGATGCATGGAGCCCGGAAAGGATGTTAAAGGCATTATTAAATGGTCAAGAGAAAATAGAGAATAACTGGATTGGAGAAGGACTTCCACCACTTGTTGATACTATAATGAAAAATTATCAGACTTTCGGGGGAATGGACCATCTTAAAGGAAAAGAAATCCCATCAAAGAAAGCGGTAATTGAAGTCCTAGAAGATTTACTAACAATAATTTTCCCAGGTTATTTAGGTAAAACAGAAATCACTAAAACAAATGTCAAATATATCTTAGGCAACACGCTTAACACCGTTTACGTCAAACTTACAGCTGAAGTTGAGAAGAGTCTTAAGCATATTTGCAAAAAAAATGAACTCTGTTCAGAAGACGTATGCCGTAGACGAGCGGAAATTGTAGTTAAAGAACTCTTAGAAAAAATACCAGAAATAAGAGAGTTGCTTAGCGGAGATATGGAAGCAGCGTACAAGGGCGACCCCGCAGCTATAAGCATAGAAGAGGTAATTCTGAGTTACCCATACGTACTGGCGATAACTACCTATCGAGTAGCTCATGAAATGTACCTACGGGGGGTACCATTAATTCCAAGGATAATGAGCGAACATGTTCACGCATTAACCGGTATCGATATTCATCCAGGAGCTAAAATTGGCAAGAATTTCTTCATTGATCACGGAACAGGAGTGGTTATAGGAGAAACAACAGAAATAGGAGATAACGTGAAAATCTATCAGGGAGTCACATTAGGCGCTTTAAGCTTCCCGAAAGATGAAAAAGGCAACATCATTAAAGGAAGAAAACGCCATCCGACAATAGGAAACAATGTCGTAATTTATTCAGGTGCTACACTACTTGGAGCCGAAGCAGTGATTGGTGATAATGTAGTCATAGGAGGAAACGTTTGGATAACCTCGCCAGTGCCATCGGGAACAAAAATAACCATTGCCCCTCCAAATCAAAAATATAAAAGAGAAAATTCGGAAAATTAAAAAGAAGATTAGATTAGGCGGAAATTCTCTTTTACTGTCGTTAATACAACGTGTGTATTGGTACGCTCGACATAAGGCAGATTTAATAAACGCTTAGTAAATGAACCGAGGTCTTCACGGGTCTTGAATTTTGCAA
>CAZQTZ010000051.1:0-7550 GCA_964596465.1 uncultured Candidatus Bathyarchaeia archaeon
TTAAAGAAGCGCCCTGATACATTATGGGTGGGGCCAGTCCAGGGTGGACGCCATCTGGACCTTGTTGCTAAATCCGCTAAAGCAATGGGCAAACTTCCCTTTCCAATTCATGCATTAGGAAGTCCAACAGAGGTGATGGAGAGCTATCGTTACGACGTTTTAACCAATATGATACTTACCGCTAAAACTAATTTACCTCTTGAACGTCCTTTACATCTTTTTGGCGCAGGCCATCCCCATATGCTTTCTTTAGCTGTAGCATTAGGTTGTGATCTATTCGATTCAGCCGCGTATGCATTATACGCTCGAGATGGTCGCTATATGACTGAAAATGGCACATGGCGAATAGGAGAGCTAGATTATTTCCCCTGTCAATGTCCGAAATGTGCAACAGCAACCCCAAAAGCTGTTCTCGAGATGTCTAAAGCGGAACGCGAAGTATTCTTAGCAGAGCATAATCTTCATGTTTGCATCGCAGAATTAAAACGCATAAAACAAGCTATTCGTGATGGCCGTCTTTGGGAGCATGTGGAAATGCGCATGCATGCTCATCCAGCACTGCTTACTGCCTTAAAAAAAGTGAAGACTTACGAAAATTTCATAGAAAAAATAAGTCCTACCGTGAAACCAAGCGGTTTATTCTTCTATGATGGGGTGGGTCTCTGCAGACCAGAGGTTACTCATTATCGGAAACGTTTATCTGAACGTTATCGTGCACCTACCGTAGCTAAAATTCTATTATTAGTATCTCAGACTCGCAACAAACCTTTTCATCGAGGTGAAGAACTCAAAGAGACAAGACGTGTTCTGCGCACCATAGGTAACCTTGCGGAGTATGTTCATCTCTGCTTCTATGCCGCTCCTTTCGGAGTAATCCCCTTAGAATTGGATGAAGTTTATCCATTGAGCCAACATGAAGCCGCATCACCTTTCGATAAAGAGGTTATCGATTATGTTGGTGCTCAAGTCGCTGATTACATTAAACGCTCAAATTACCAAGCCGTAGTTCTTCTACATGACGCAGAAAAATGGGGCAATAGCATAAAGCAAAACTGTAAAATGGCTTGTGCGAAGAAGAATATCATATTTGAGCATATCAATATTAATCAATCATGTAAAGAATTTCTATCAGGATTAGAATTGATTCTTAGAAATAACTTGAGTGAATAATCTTGATTCGTGCTGATTTTCACATACATACCACTTATTCAGAAGATTCTGTGATTTCACCTCGAACTCTAGTTGACCAGCTTGTTATGCATCCATCAATAAAAGTTGCTGCAGTAACTGATCATGGGTGCATAAAGGGTATTCAGCATGTAAAAGAGTTAGCTTCGACCTATCCGGATATACTCATCATGCCTGGGGTAGAGATTAGCACCACAAGAGGTGATATTGTGGTCTTGGGTACTGAACAGTTGCCCCCTAAACCTTGGGATGTAGAAAATGTATTAGATTTTGCTAAAGCCAATTGTTGCATTTCTGTAGCCGCCCATCCTTATCGCGAATTTGGTATAGGTGATTATGCCTATAATTGTAATATAGACGCTATTGAAGTCCTAAACGGGAACTCACTTTACTCAGCAAATAAACAAGCGTATGAACTTGCTAAGTCATTACGATTACCTGGATTGGCGGGTAGTGACGCTCATAAACCTTCTGAATTGTATGCAGTATACACTGAGGTTGAAGCATCTTTGAATATAGATGATATTTTAGCCGCAATTAGGAAAGGTTTAGTCTCTGTTTCTTTAAGTAATAAGTCAATACATTTTTAAAAGAGCGATTGTTCATGATTATCGCGATACCCTATTGATAGAAGGACTGAACTGATTGCAGATTGGATTTTTGGGTGGAGCCCGCGAAGTTGGCCGAATTGGTATTACTGTGAAATCAAAAAAGACTCAGTACTTATTAGACTATGGAGTTATGCTAGGTCGTGAACCAGGTTTTCCGATGCATGTTCCCCCAAAAGATGTTGATGCGTTAATTCTTACTCATAGTCACTTAGATCACTCAGGCGCACTCCCCATATTCTACATAGAAGGCAAAAGACCGCTTTACACGAACATCCTGAATCTGGAGTTAACTCAGCTTCTTATTCAGGATTTTATCCATCTTTCTGGGTATTATTTACCGTTTGAATACATTGAGCTTCGCACCATGATGCGTAATAGTAAACATCTCGACTATGGTGTATCTGAAAAAGTCGGAGGCATGAGTTTTCAATTAGTTAATGCCGGTCATACACCCGGGAGCTCCTCAGTGATTGTAGAGGCAGAAGGTAAGCGAATACTTTTTACTGGCGATTTTAACCTTGAAGACACTAAACTCCTTAAAGGAGCTAATGTGGATTACGGAGATTTAGACGCGGTTATAACTGAAAGCACCTATGCAAGTGAAGATCATGCTCCCCGACTTGAAGTGGAGAAAAACTTTGTTGACTCGTGCACAGAAGTCGTCGATAAAGGCGGTATCGTGCTTATACCCGCCTTTGGAGTAGGCCGTGCGCAAGAAATCGCATGCACCCTAGCTAGTTACCGGTTTGAACATCCAGTAATTTTTGATGGGATGGCAAGAGAAGCGAGCAGAGTTATGATGAATAATAAAGAGTTTCTGCGTGATCCTAAACTGTTCACCGAAGCAATGCATTCAGTAGAATGGGTAGAGGGTTGGCGTGACCGTCGAAGAGCTCTTAGAAATCCTGGTGTAGTGATTTCCCCTGCTGGCATGTTAAAGGGTGGTCCTTCACAATTCTATATCAGCAAAGTAGGAAAGAAAGCAAATAATGCGGTATTCTTAGTTAGCTATCAAATCCCAGGAACCCCTGGTAAGGAGCTTATGGAAAAAGGAATATGTACCATCGATGGAAAGGTTCGAAAAATAAAAGCGAAAGTTCAACACTTCGATTTCTCTAGCCACTGCGGTGCAACTCAGCTCAGGGAATCCTTAAAAAGGATAGGTGGTAAACCGAAAGTTTTTGCAGTTCACGGTGAGGAAGCAAACTGTGAACTACTTGCTAAGTGGGCAAATTCAGAGTTGGGATTAGATGCAGTAGCCCCCAGAACTGGGGAAACATATCAAATATAACAATCTTTTTTCTTTATTTTCACCGTTTTCTTCTTTTCGGGTTTATTATAGAATTTGGAATACCCATAAATAGTTAGCAACCTTTTTTTAAGGGCTATGGAAGCAAAGTCAAAAGTTATTGCCATTTTACCTATGCTAGTCATGGGAGGGCTATTCGTTATTGTTGATTTATTGGCTTTCTGGTTAGCAGGACCTTTCGAAGCTGCAGGCGAGTTTGCTTTCGTGAATGCAAGCGACCCCTTGAATCTGGTATTTTTCTTTTCAATCCTGATTGTTTTTACTGCAATAATTTTATTAATCGCGAAATATGGTCAAACTCGAATCATACAAGCCATATTTTTAGGTTCCACCGGATTACTTGGAATTTACGTCTTCTATCCAATTCTATGTTTTATTTTGCCTTGGGAATGGTCACTTGGAGTTTCTATAATTTTGAATATAATTATTGTTACATTACTATTTCGTTATCCTGAATGGTACATCATTAACATTAGCGGAATAATAACAGGCGTAGGGGCAGTTGCCATGTTAGGCATTTCTTTAACAATTCTTATCGTACTTGTTCTACTCATAGCTATGGCCACCTATGACGCCATATCAGTCTACAAAACTAAACACATGATTGATCTTGCTGACACCTTAATAGAACTAAAACTTCCTATCCTATTCGTCGTTCCTAAAACTCTGAACTACTCTTTAATTGAAGAAACTAAGAGTCTAAAAGACAAACTCAAAGATGGTGAAAAACGGGATGCCTTCTTTATGGGAGTGGGCGATATCGTAATTCCAGGTATATTAGCTGTAGCTGCATTACATAATATCCCTGATTTCGGTTTAACGATAGCTCTATCCGTATTAGCTGGTACTCTAGTCGGATTTACTGCATTGATGGCTTTTGTTATTAAAGGTAAACCTCAGGCAGGGTTGCCATTTCTAGTTCCAGGTGCTATAGCAGGATATTTAATATCAAGTATCTTGTTAACCGGCGGACTTGCAGGACTTTGAATATAGTTCTGTAGTTCAAAATTTATCATAAAAAAGAAAAGTAGTTAGTGATTGTTTTTAGGATGTGTTTTTATCCAAATTGCTGTTTAAAGACATCACGGATTTGCTCTAATTCCGCTAAAACATGCACATCTTCCATCTGTTTTAATTTTCGGACTTGATCAGCGTCTTCTTTTCGAACGCGCAGCTTTAAATCTTTACCATTAGGTAATTTTGTATAGAGGATTTTTTCTTCATAATCTACTGGAACAACATAGATAGGTACGAAGGCTTTCAAAGCCATACTTGCGGCATTAGTTATCATGCTATCTCCTATACAATTGGCGATTTTTGCTACACTATTCGACGAAGCAGGTGCTATTAGCAGGAATTCGTATTTTTTATTTTGCATCCAAGCAGCGAGGAAAGGTGAGTTCGCGTTAAGTTCGACCATATACTTTGAGAAACTTTGCTTGATGGGATTTTCAAGGTTATAGAATTTTAACATAGTTTCGCCTGCTTTAGAAACAAAGACCTGAATCTCTACCTCGTTTTCATATTCCTGCTTTAACTGCTTCATAAGTTCTACATATTCAGCTACTCTATCCCCTGCGCCTGTTATGCCCCAAGCAACTTTTTTCTTTTTTGCCTCACTTTGTCCAGACATACTTTTTCCTCTTGTTATTTTCCACATTGATTAAGATGTTCAGCGAATCTTTTTACTGTTTTCTTTAATGTTCTAAAGCCTTCCTCGTCTTTTTTTGCGTCTTCAAGGGTATCATTGGTCCAGAACGTGGCGCCAAGATTTGCACCGAAGACTCCTCCGCTGACTGGAATCATTTCGTTAAGAATAAAGAACGTATGTATCTGGGTTAGTGCCATCTCTTGTCCTCCCATACGGTCTCCTCCTGTTGCTATGCCCATGCCTATTTTTCCTTTGAAGAAATGCTCATTACCCGCAACCACTGCTCGGGTACGGTCCATTAGTGTTTTAAGTTGGCCACTTATTGTGCCATTATAGACTGGGCTGGCAAAAATTATGCCCTGCGCTTCTTTAAGTAAGGCATATACCTCTTCCATGTCATCTTTGAATGTGCACTCAAATGATGATAGACAAAAATCACAATGAGTGCAGTATTCGATATGTTTTCCTCTAACGGTAAAGAAACGTGTCTCAAAACCTTTCTCCTCTAGCATCTTTAAAGCTTCTTTTACAATATATTCAGTTGCTTGCTGTCGAGGGCTCCCGCAAATACCAACAACAATCATTAATAATCCTCAAAAACATACAACCTAGCATAGATTAAAATTTTCCGCAAACAAGAAAATTCTGAGATTTATTGTGGCTTTAGCTGATGGTTGTTTTTGAGAATCTTCGGACGAAGATTTTGCGGATTTCTTCAGCTGCAATCACAACTATTGCTAATGAGAATAGGAATATCCAATCGCCTAAGCCTAATGCTGTAGTTCCAAAGAATTGCTGCATTATAGGGACATAAATTAGAATTGCCAATACCAACAATTGTGCAATTATTCCAAAGAGTATCCACTTATTTGTTCTTAGACTGGTCTTGAATATGGATTGTCTGCTAGTTCGACATGCGAGAACGTTTCCTACTTGGGCAACCACTATTCCAGCGAATGTCATAGTTACGCCCTTTATGTAAATTGGATCATCAGCTGCTAATTGCATGCCCAATTCCCATCCTCCAGCCATCCAAGTGCTTAGGCAGCCGTACATTGCGCCTGCTGCTATTATTACTCCGATAAATATTGAGCGGGCAAGGACTTTACGTGTGAAGAGGCGCTCCGTTTTGCTACGCGGTGGTTCTTGCATTATGCCTGGTTCAGGTGGTTCTCGGCTAAGCGCTAATGATGGAATTACGTCGATAGCAAGGTCAATTGCTAGAACTTGAACTACTAGTAAAGGTAACGGCAAGCTTAGGGCAGCGTAGAGTACGTAGGGGATTAGTTCTGCCCAGTTATGTGAAAATACATATACTATGAATTTTCGGATGTTTTCATAAATTGCTCTGCCTGATTCTACAGCTTTAACAATTGAGGCAAAGCTGTCGTCTAGAAGAACAATATCTGCTGCTTCACGTGCAACATCCGTGCCAGAAGCGCCCATTGCAACCCCGATGTCTGCTTCTTTTAATGAGGGTGCGTCGTTTGCACCATCTCCCGTAACTGCCACGATTTCTCCACTGTTTTTCAAGACTGTAACAATTCGGTGTTTTTGTTCTGGCGAAACACGCGCGAAAATTAGATTTCCTTTTCTGACTTCATCCACTACTGCTTTATCATTCAGGTCATCTAAGTCTATCCCACGTATAATTTGACAGTACTCATTGTCTATGATTCCGACTTCCTGAGCTACCGCCTGAGCTGTGGGGCCATAGTCGCCTGTAATGATTACTGTTTTTATGCCTGCTTGTTTTGCTTTTGCGACGGCTTCTTTTACTTCGTTTCTAGGTGGATCGCGCATTGCGGCTAAGCCAACGAATATCAGGTCGTTTTCGATGTTTTGGTCGCCTTTAGTATAATCTTTAGCTGCTATTTTCTTGTATGCTACTGCTATTACCCGTAATCCTTCGTTTCCGAACTCATGGTTTTTACTGTGTATCCACTGTAGATTTTCAGGTCCTAACTCTTCGACTTCTCCTTTCAGAAGAATCCTGTTGCAGACGCTCATTATGCTTGTTGGTGCGCCTTTAGTGTAAACATAAATTTCATCATCGACTTTATGTATCGTTGTCATGCGTTTTCTTTCAAAGCTGAAGGGCAAGATGTCTATGATTGGTTTCTCGACTAACGTCTCTTCGATGTTTAAACCGAATTTAGTTGCTGCAACAAGAAGGGCGCCATCGGTCGGGTCACCGATTATACCCCAGTTCTTGTTTCTGTCTGAAGGTGGCTCAATTTTTGCTCCGTTGCAAAGTGCAGTAATTTCTAAAAGTTTCTCTAAGGCTCCCGAATCAGACATTTGAAGCTCTTCGCCATTGAATGTAAACTTGCCATCGGGGCTATACCCTATACCTGAAACGTCGACGGTGTAGTCTTTAACCCAGAGTTTCTTAACCGTCATTTCGCCTTTCGTAATTGTGCCAGTTTTATCTGTGCAGATTACGGTAACGCTTCCTAATGTTTGAACGGCGGATAATCTTTTAACTAGGACATGCTGTTTTACCATCTTAAGAACATTAATTGCTAATGCGCTTGATACTGTGACTTGGAGGCCTTCAGGAACACAGCAAACCATTACTCCTATCATGAAAAATATGCTTTTAGCTACATCAATATGTAACCAGAGGATACTGGCCAAGAAGAATATGATGCCTACTGTAATGGCTATTATGAAATCGTATTTTGCCGTTATTGCAATTTCTTTTTGAAGTGGGCTGTCTTCTTCGCGGATAGTCTGAGTTAGGCTGGCGATTTTTCCGAATTGAGTATTCATTCCAGTAGCATAGACC
>CAZQTZ010000051.1:7560-12178 GCA_964596465.1 uncultured Candidatus Bathyarchaeia archaeon
CGTACTCATAAAAACTAGGTTAGGTGAATATAGAAACGCTTTCTCAACAACTTTTGACGCTTCAGCAACTCGGGGTTGAGGTTCTGACTCTCCAGTTAAGGGCACATTATTTGTCCACAAATCAAAGGCTTCGATTATTCGAGCATCAGCTGGGACTCGGTCGCCTTCTTCTAGTAGTATTATGTCTCCGGGCACTATCTCTTTTACAAGTATTTTTTCAAGTTCGCTTCCTCTTAAGACCTTAGCGTATTCAGGCATCCAACTTTTCAATGTCGCCATCGCTTTTTCTGCACGTGATTCCTGGAATAAACTGAAGAAAATATTCATCAAAACTACTGCTAGAATTATGAGGCTTAATTCTGGGCTTCCACTGATTAAGGAAAGAAAACTGGCAAAGAGAAGTAATATGCCAAATAAATCTTTAAAATGCTTGAGAAATTTATACAGTAGCGGAATTTGTTTTTTCTCTACAAGTATGTTTGGACCATATTTTCTTAACCGGGCTTTAGCTTCTTCGCTAGTTAATCCCTGTTCTGTTGTTTTAAGGTCATTGAAAACCTCCTTAATGTCGCTAGAAGCAGCTTTCTCCAAATTTATTCCGCCAAAACCTTACAAAATACTACTTCAGGACTTAAAATAACCATTTTTATTGCTTAATTCGAAAGCGTATTTTTGCACAGCATGCTCTTGTACGCTATTAGATTCAAAGCACATACGTATCCTCAACGATTAACTTGTATTACAGCTATTTTTATTCATTTATGTTATTTGTTTTTGGCTAAGATGCTTAGGGAGCATTTAAACTAATCGGAACAGAATAGGTTTTTGATTATACAAATAACATATTACCACACTAAACTTATGTGCTGCTCTTCCTGTATCAGCATACCTTCCCTGTAATCAAAAAAATCAGTACTAAACTCTCAAGAAAAGGGCGATTTGTTGATAAACGGCAAAGTTTTCTTCACCAACGATTAATTGAAAAGAATTCCATAAAGTTAATAGGCTACAGATTCAATTTCCATGTAGCTTATCTAATTAAGAGTGAATTAGATGCTTAGATGCATAAAAATTGGGATCTTACAGGTTAAAAATGATTCATAAAAAATAGGGAATGTTAGTTATGGCACGTTATAGACAAACAGAAGAAATCGTCAAACTGATGAATGATCCAACAATCATCAGGAACACAAGTATAATTGCCCATGTAGACCATGGAAAAACCACTCTTTCAGACAGTCTCCTGGCGCATGCAGGAATTATCAGCACACAGACTGCGGGACAGAAATTGTTCCTTGACTCTTGGGATCTTGAGCAAAAGCGTCAAATGACTGTTTTTGCTTCAAACGTAAGTTTGGTCCATACTTTTAACAATAAAGATTATTTAATCAACCTAATTGATACTCCTGGTCACATCGATTTTAGTGGAGCAGTAACGAGAAGTCTTCGTGCGGTCGACGGAGCACTCGTAGTCGTGGACGCTGTCGAAGGTCCTATGACCCAGACAGAAACAGTACTTATGCAAGCTCTACGCGAACGTGTAAAACCCCTACTATTCATCAACAAAGTCGATCGTCTCATCAAAGAAATTAAACTAACACCCGAAGAGATCCAACGTAAATTTGCAAAGATTCTACTACGTGTTAACACTCTTATAGAGAAATATGCTCCAGCTGACCACAAGAAAGACTGGCAAGTTAAAATTGAAGATAGCCGTGTCGCTTTTGGCTCTGCACTTCACAAATGGGGCTTAAATCTTAATCACATGAAGCTTAAGAAAATCTCCTTCAAAGACATCATCGATGCCTACACTGGCGATCCCGCAGACATAGGCAGAAAAGTTGACGAACTTAGCAAGAAAGCACCTCTGCCTGAACCAATTTTGGACATGTTCTGTGAGCATCTTCCAAGTCCACTAATTGCACAACCTTATCGTCAATCTCAAATCTGGCCCGGTGATGCTGAAAGTCCTGCGGGCTTAGGCATGGCGAAAGTCGATCCAAAAGCGCCGTTGCTCATGTGCATATCCACAATTGAAGTAGACCCGCACAGTGGAACAGTCGCTATCGGACGCATTTTCAGCGGTGAAATCACAAAAGGAAAAACTGTACAACTTATTAGCAGTCACCAAAAAGGAACTATTCAGCAGGTTTTCATGAGCATGGCAACTGACCGAGTCATCATTGATCGTGTGCCAGCAGGCAACATAGGCGCAATTTCTGGTTTACCTTCAATTCATGTAGGTGAAACCATTGCAGAAGACGGTATGGAGATCCATTCCTTCGAAGGTTTACGGTACGTTTCCGACCCAGTAGTTACCGTTGCGGTAGAACCTGAAGACGTGAAAGATCTGCCTCTTTTCGACAAAACCATGCATAAGTTAACCACTGAAGACCCGAACCTCCACTTTGTCATGAATAAAGAAAGCGGCGAATTTCTCCTGTCAGGTATGGGAGAATTACACCTTGAAATCACTGCCTACCGAATGCAAGAAGCCGGACTAAAAGTAAAACTTAGCAAACCAATTGTCATTTATCGAGAAACCATTAGTCATGACTATAAAGGCCCCGCAATTATGGGTAAAAGTCCTAACAAACACAACAAACTCTGGATAACAGTAGAAAGACTATCTGATGATGTAATAGAAGCCATAAAATCAGAAAAAATCACTGATATGCAAAGCAAAGACGAACGAACAAAAATCCTCAAAGGATTAGGCTGGGATGCAGACGACGCGAAAGGCGCTGTAGCAGTTGAAGAAAACAATATACTGGTAAACCGAATTAGAGGTCGTCAGTACGTAGAAGAAATTATCGACCACATAAAGACTGGTTTCCGTGAAGCAGTTCACACTTCTCCACTAGCAAAAGAACCAGCATATGGCTTAAAAATCAATCTTGAAGACATTTCAATGCACGAAGACCCAGTTCACAGAGGTCCAGCACAAGCCATACCTATGACTTGGAGACCAATCTACTGCGCTATTCTACTAACTGATCCAAAACTACTAGAACCTATTCTCAGTTTCGAATGTAAAGTTCCAACAGAATTCGTTAGCTCCGTCATTACCCTACTTAACAAGCGACGTGGAAAAATCTTAGATATGCCCTCTGAAGATGAAATGATTACTGTCAAAGCAGAAATGCCCGTCTCTGAAAGCTTCGGTATCGCCGACGAATTACGTAGTTCAACTCAAGGTCGAGCCTTCTGGGCTACACAATTCAGCCGTTGGGCGCCAGTACCTGAGCAAATGCAAGGTGAAACCATTAAAAAGATACGCGAACGCAGAGGCCTAACCCCGATTCCGCCAAAACCAGAAGAGTACTTCGAAAGCGAATAAACATAATTCTCTTCGTCTTTTCATTTCTATTCTTTGTTTTTTTTTTATTGAATCCTTTTTCAACGTTTTTTAGGTCTATTTTTTAGTCTTTACTTATTCTTCAGAGAGAATTCTGTTATTGTAAAAATTTGACTGCAACTGAAATATCTGATTTTATCTTGCCCCTGTTGATTGGGATTTGTTATTTTTTCGAAACAAAATTTTTAATTATATCTCTACTTTATTGCTTGCTAATGTCTTTACCGTTACATAATTGGCCTATACTGGAAATACTTCGTCTTTTTTTACTTATAGGTATCCAATGTTTTTCGAGCTATTTGGTTAGAGAAGGGAAGCTGAAGGTTAATTATTCAAGGAAAATAATCCATTTTGCCCAGTTACTCTCTACTTTTGTTATAAATCGCACTTTCTTTAATTATAGTTTAGAGTACTTCGCTATATCCGGAACCATTTCTCTTGCTGAATCTTTGATAATGATTGAACCAATAAGGAAACGTGTAAAATTTGTCGCTTTCATGTTTCTTGCTTATGATCGTCCAGAAGATAGACCCCATACAGTTCGACTTGCATCAACGCAGATTATAGGTATGAATATTGCTCTTATTGGAATGGCTTATCTCTACCTTTTATCTGGTTTACCTCTTGATTTGCTATCTATCCCGTTATTAATTACTGCGTTTGGAGATGGTTTAGCAGAACCTATAGGAGTGAGATTTGGAAGGCACTTATACAAAACTAAAGACTTATTCGGAAAGCGCATGTACACTCGAAGCTACGAAGGAAGTGCAATGGTTTTTCTTTCGGCGCTTGTCGCTTTGGCATCTTTTAGTGAGTTGTTTTCTTTAGGTGCTCTTGTCGGTCTTTTTGTTACCCTGCCTTTACTAATGACTGTTACTGAGGCGCATTCACCTCATACTTGGGATAATCCTTTCTTGTATTTAGTCGGTGGCTTAGCAGTTTATTTCTTTGTTATGTTAATTTAGAAAAATTAAGTTGCTTTCTTTTTGCCTTCGTTTTTTTCTTGTTTTTATTGTTTTATTATGCAACTTTAATGAAGGTTAAAGTGAGCTGGATTTTGAAAGGTTTTTATTGAAAGTGTCGTATTTGTACCGTTTATGTCTGGCAAGCAGTTTTTTGTTGAACGCTATCGTAGTCTTGGTTGGAGTTTTAAGGATGTCAAAGCCAGACAAGCAATAAGGCTTAATCTTACAAACGTTAAGAATAAGGATTTACCTGCCCGACTTCGCACTTTGGGCGTTCAGCTTGAAAAGGTGCCTT
>CAZQTZ010000052.1:0-11999 GCA_964596465.1 uncultured Candidatus Bathyarchaeia archaeon
GGCAAGGATAAAGAAGGGAAAGATTTAGCTGTTAAAATTTATCTAACCTCCTCAGCTGACTTTAAAAAAGGTATGATAAAATATATTGAAGGCGATCAGCGGTTTAAAGGGGTAAAGCGAGATACAAAATCTCTTTTTGCAGCTTGGGCTCAAAAAGAATTTAAAAATTTGGAGCAAGCAGCAAACGCAAAAGTGCGGGTACCTAAGCCAATTGCGGTTGATAGTAATGTTCTGATTATGGAGTTCCTTGGGCAGGATGGTGTAAGTGCGCCTTCATTAAAGGAGCAAGCACCTGAGGATCCTGAAAAAATCTATCAAACATTATTGACCTTTTTAAGACGACTTTACAAGAAAGCTGAACTTGTTCATGGCGATTTGAGTGAATATAATCTTATGATTTACAAAAAAAGATTAGTAATGTTTGATATGTCACAATCGGTGCCTAATTCGCATCCTTTAGCGCAATTCCTTCTTAATCGAGATATTAATAATGTGAATAAGTTCTTTAGTCGCTTAAGAGTTAAAGTTTTTTCAAACGAGGAAGTATTCAGGAAGGTTACTGGTTAATGTCAAAGCCAAGCACGTTTGTACGAATACCAAAAGAAAGAGTTGGGGTATTGGTCGGTCCAGAAGGAACTGTAAAGCGAGATATTGAAGAAAGACTAAATGTTATGCTTACAATCGAAAGCGAAGCTGGGGGAGTCGAGATTACACTAAAGGAAAATGCTTCTGACCCTTCCTTTCTTTTAAGAGCAAAAGATACAGTAACTTCAATCGGCAGAGGTTTCTCTCCTGAGCAAGCTTTTCGATTGCTACGTAATGAAGATGCTGTTTTTGACTTCATCGACCTCAGAAACATTTTTGGACGATCTGACTCCGATATCAGACGCGTAAAAAGCCGAATAATAGGTATGAATGGAAAAACACGAAGAACAATCGAGGAGCTTACGGAAGCTGACGTAGTTGTTTATGGTCACACAGTTGGGTTCATAGGCACATTCGAACAAGTGGATGCTGCAAGAAATGCTGTACAAATGATTATTCAAGGAAGTCAACATCATACAGTTTACAGTTTCTTACAAAAGAGACGGCGTGAACTTAAAAAACAACAACTTGAACTTTGGGAAAAACCAGAAGACGAAAAATAACTAAAAATATTTTTTCTTTACTATCTTTTTCATTTCTATTTGAATGCCTTATTTATTCCGTAAAAACAATTAAGGGCTCTTAACGTACATTTCATCGTTGATTTAGTACTCAATGAGTCTGAAATCAACTAGATGTACGAACGCACTCAAGATCCAAATCATCCTCAGCGTCTTCGGGGCCAGAGTCGTCATCGCCCACCACGCGAAAATCAATTATTTCGCGATTATTAATTGTGTTAATAGCTGCTTAGAACCTTTTCTGTCAGTTTCTGCTATTAACGAAAAAATTTTTAAGAGAAACAAAAATATGCTCTCTGAGTTTTCTATTATTTATCTTGCTCTTCTAAAAGGTTATTATAAAGTTGCCTTGGCCACTTTCTATGTATTCTATATATAGTCATATTTACCTCTTCAATCCCTTCTATTTTAGAAAGATGATTTTGGAATTCAAAAATTTCCTCAAAACTTCTTACCGGAACAAGGCAGCTTATATCAACTGGTCCAAGCAATCTGTTTGCCACAATCACATTCGGGAGCTTGCTTATTTTTTCATATATTACACCTATTTCTCCCTGTTTTTCCCTTGAGATCTTTAAAGAAAATGCTGCTGAAGCTTTGAACCCAAGTTTCTTTAAATCTACTGTAATAGAGGAAAAGGAAAAAATCGTTTTTCTCATTTTTTTGTATCTTCGAATTACGATCTGAGGAGAAATATCAAGTTGTTGAGCGATTTTCCTATATGGCGTACGAGCATTTTCTGAAAGAATCTTTGCTATTTTTAAATCTATTTCATCCATTATTGGTCATCCGCAATAATTTTAAGATTCTCGGGAAATAATCCTTGACTCGAAATAACATACAGATCTGATCCCGCTGAAGTTACTCCATCAAGACTTCTAATTCGTTCAACAATTTTGTTTAAATGAAGAATATCCCGAGCTAAAATGAAGCATAGCAAGTTATTTCCGCCCACCCCATTCTCTATCTGAAGAATCGTTGAAATATTTTTTAGTTGATTAATTACATTTGTTGTTTTATTGGGGTCGGTAATTATTCTAAGGGTTGCTCTACAGTTATGTCCAAAAGCTTCAGGGATTACTTCTATTATTTCACCTGTGATGATGCCATCCTGTTTCAACTTATTGTAATGTGTTCTTATTATGTTAGCTGGGAGCTTGTTGTTTTTAGCTATTTCCGCAAAACTGGTGCGTGCATCCTTAAGCAAAGCTCTTAGAATTTGTGTATCAATTTCATCGATTATTCGTCGTTTCCTCAATTGATGTCTCCTCTTTCAAGAAGACATTTTAATGATAATATATTTTTTCGCTTTTTGTGCCTTTAAAATGCTTAATTATGGAACAATAGTTCGAAATAATAGTGATTCTTAAGGATTTGTTACGATTGTACCGCATTTTTAGGTAAAAATTAAATACTTTAAAGGAAGAATTGGTCAAAGAACTTATGGAGAGTTGAACATGAAAAAATTTCAAAATAAAATTATGACTGCAACCTTTTTGGTTCTAATTCTGGCTTTACCTGCATTGCTGACTATTTTGCCAACAACTAAAGCTGCTGATTTGCCCACGTTTAGCTTTCTCACTGTTAATCCCAATCCTATTGGCGTTGGCCAGACTGTTTCAGTAAACTTCTGGCTTGATAAAGTTACGCCAAACGCGGGACCAGTAAGCGGAGCAAGATGGGAAGGCGTTACTGTAACCATCACTAAACCCGATGGTTCAATTGAAACTAGAGGACCAATTACTCTTGACACTGTCGCATCAAGCTACTTTATGTATACACCATCTTCAGCTGGAAAATATTACTTCAAGATGAATTTCCCCGGACAACACATTGAAGGCGTTGGGGGTTTTCCATTCCCTGCTCCATTCAATAACACCTACCTCTCTAGCTCAAGCCAAAACTTCGAGTTAGTAGTCCAACAAGAACAGATTACACACTGGCAAGATCTGCCTCTGCCGTCTGGTTATTGGACAAGACCATTAAATGCCGAACTTAGAGGTGCATCTTCAATTGCTAGTTACTGGTTAGCTTCAGGATCAACAGGGCCACATGGGCCTCGTGCATATGGAAGTTCAGGTAACTATCAACCTTACGGCACAGCGCCAGACAGTGCGCATGTTCTATGGACGCGAGAAATCACCTTCGGCGGTATAGTAGGCGGAGAATTTGGTGATAATGTATTCTATCCTGGCGAAACTTATGAGCGTAAATTCCAACCTCCAATAATCATGAATGGCCGATTATACTTTAATACAAAGCTAGGCTCTGGAGCTAACCTATGGGATGGAGCTTACTGTGTTGACATGAATACTGGCGAAACCATCTGGTACATTAACTCAACAAACAAGAATTCTCAGTTCTTCACCTTTGGTCAACTATTAAACATCCAAACTCCCAACCAACACGGTGTTATCCCCTACTTATGGAGCGTTCAATGTTCTACATACAAGATGTACGATGCGTTCACTGGTAATTGGATAGTAGATATAACCGATGTACCATCAGGTTCAATGGTAATGGGTGTAAACGGAGAAATTCTAATCTATACACTAAACGCCGCTGGCAATTATATGACCCTATGGAACTCAACAAAGGCTATCTATCCCAACATTGACAACGACTTACGATGGTTGGTAACTTCAACAGGTGCGAACGCTCCTAATGCAACTAAAGGATTCCAATGGAATGTAACCATACCTGATGTACCAGGCAGCCAATCTATTGCAAAATACGACAATGAAGTAATTTACGCACGGGCAACACAAGCTAGTGCACCAGGAACAACAACAGTTACCGATGTCGCATATGATATAAAAGCTGGCAAGCAACCAGTACAGTTGTTTGTTCAGAACCGAACTTACGGTGGCTCAACAATGAACGGACCAATGGATTCAGGTGTCTTTACTACTTTTGTTAAAGAAACAATGGTTTGGTACGGATATAGCGTGTTTACAGGAACACAAATCTGGGGTCCAACACAGCCATACACCAACGCCTGGGGAATGTATCAACCCTACGCTGATGCCTTAGCTGGTGCAGGCAAATTAGTTGCAGGCGGATACGACGGTACTGTTCACTGCTACGATATCAAGACAGGCACAAACCTATGGAACTACTATACTGGCAGCAGCGGATTTGAAACTCCCTATGGAACATATCCATTCAAAGATAACGCCTTAACAATTGCAGACGGAAAAGTTTACGCAGCGACAAACGAACACTCACCAAACACACCCTACTTCCACGGCTGGAGATTACACGCAATCGACTTGACAACAGGTGCACCAGTATGGAATATATCCTTTATAGGACTCGCTCCAATAATCGCTGACGGACGCGCAGTTTCACTGAACTACTTCGATAACCGACTTTACTGCTTCGGCCCTGGACCAAGTAAAACCACAGTAACTGTTTCACCCAAAGTAGTCTCCCAAGGCAGCAGCGTTATGATTGAAGGCACAGTCATTGATCAATCTCCTGGCGCAATAGGCACAGCAGCAATCGCTGACGAAGATCAAGCAGCATGGATGGAATATCTGTACCAACAGCGCCCAATGCCAACTGATGCAAAAGGAGTACAAGTTCTTTTAACAGCAATTGACTCAAACGGCGTTGCAACAGACATTGGAGTAGTAACTAGCGATTCAAGTGGTATGTTCAAGAAACTTTGGGCCCCTCAAACTATCGGCGAATACACCATCGTTGCTTCATTTGACTGCACTGAATCTTACGGTAGCTCATACGCAGAAACATCATTGGGAGTAGTTCAGGCAGCACCAGTTGTAACTCAAACTCCAACAGTAACTTCAAGTCCTACCGCTACTGTTGTTCCTACTGCTACTGTTGCTCCTACTTTGACTGTTTCGCCAAGTCCTACGGTTGCTCCTACTCCAGGTACAGGTGTTTCTACTGAAACCTTGCTCATCGCAGGCGCCGCAGTCGTCATCATCATCGCAGTCATCGCAGCCGCGCTAGTCCTTCGAAAACGCAAATAAAACAACACATCCCTTTCTTTTTTTATATTCTAATAAAAAACAAAATTTTGGACTCTACTAATAGTCATAATTAATTTTAATTGAATAAGTATTTAATTATTTTTAGAGTGTTGGCTGTTTTGGCACTCTTCTTCTTGGACGCAAGGCTTCAATAACAAATAGTATAGCAGCAACAACAGTAACTACAGTCAATATCGAATATGATTGATCTATTGGTGATCCAATTCCCAAATGTACTCCAAGAACAAAAATCCAAACAACAGCTAATGCCAAAAAAACAAATGCGAATAACGTCGACAATGGGATTAGATATCTACCAAACCATACATAACCTCGAAAACCTATTTTCTTTTTAACAGTATATCGGCCATATGCGTCTTTTTCTATCCAATCCAAATCGGCAAGTTTCTGTAGATGTCTATGTACCACGCCTGGACTACTAATGCTCTTTGCCCGCATTACGTCTCTTGGACCAGTAGGAACTCCCACCTTAACAAGATGTAAATAAATATCAAATGTAGTGTTGCTTAGTTCGTCCTCGAATTCAGCCATCGCTAATCCCCGCTTTAACCTATTATATCCGTTCGCTTTTAATAATCTAATATGGAAAATGGTTAAAAAATTTTGCACTGATTGATTATGTTTATTGATACTTTTCTTTAATTGCAGCGTCTGCAACCTTTGCAATCATAGCACTGCTAATTAAAATAAATTTGACACCCATTAACTCTGCTAATTCAGCGGGTTTAGCATCTTGAGTTATTAATAACAGATTATTCTTTTTGGCATACTCTACTATATCTCTATCTTTTACTCCTTTCAATCCTGCTTCTTGAGCAGTTATCACTTCATAATTTAGAGCTTCAAAATATTCCTTTAAGCCAGCGTACATTTCGTCAAGTAAAAGTTGCAAGTAATGAGCTCCTTATGAATAATCGAGTTTGTTTCCGTACATTTCCCAGCTAGCTATTTCGTTAAGTGCTTTTCTTCTGTGCATGAGGGCCATAATCCTGTGTTTTATGCTTTCTGTTTCGCGTGCATATCCCAACGCCAGAAGTGCTACTACCCTGAGATCCTTGGGTATGCCCAGTAATTCTTGAACAGAACTCTCATCGAAGTCTCCTACCCAGCAGGTGTCTAATCCTTCACTGGTTGCTGCTAAAACCATATTTTCGCCTGCCAATGCAACATCAACAACATACCAGTCAGGTGAAGCTTTTTCATCCCCGCATAAAACTATAGCTACTGGTACTTGGCTTAAAATTTTTCCAAAAAATCCCTTTGATAGTGCTTTCCGTTTTTTCTTGTTTTTGACAACAATAAAATGCCATGGCTGAATATTTTTTGCTGAAGGTGAAAGTCTTGCTGCCTCTAGGAGCGTTTCTAATGTTTTATTAGAAACTGGAGTGGACTTATAGGCGCGATTTGGTTTGCGTTTCTGGATAGCTTCAAATACGTCCAACTTTAGTAGCCCACCTTAGAGTACATTGTATCCTACTAGGAAATAAGCTTTAGTCAATTAAGAGCAACGCAAATGATTCTGGATTCTTGGGAAATGGAAATACGTATTCAATGTCTGCATTCTTTGCAGTTTTACGAACATTAACGCCAACAGCATCTTCGCTCAAGCGCGCGAGCTCTGGATGAATACAAATTTTGCTTTCCAAATTGCACTTCTCACATAATTGGCAGTGTCCTGAAACGAAAGCTATTGCTAGCGAGTATCCTTTTCTCATTGCCTCTTTTTCAAGAGTTACAACTGATTTAAGTATGGTTTTTTTGTCTTCTTTCCATTGCGCCCAAAACTTTACGGTTTTTTCTTTTACTTCATTAGATAATTTAGTTTCAGTTTCGGATTTTGAAAGGTTATTCTGTAAGTCCATGTCCGCTTCTGCTTTTGATTTGAATTTCATGAATAATGCATAACTATATTCTCCGACAATTTTTCTGAATTGTTCAACAGAAGGCGTATATGGGGGACAGGCAAGGGTTTTCCCGTAGTTAGGGCATCCAACTTTACATTTAAGAACAACTCGCTCCTCTATAATAACGCTACTTGCAGGGATTACTTTAGCATCTGAGGCGCCTAATTCTAACGCACGTTTTCGTAGGAAATCAAAATCCATCTCTTGCATTGCCATCAAGTTGCACCTTTTCGGAGTTTATGATTTTGCATAATATAAATTGTTTACTGCAAGAGACTATCAATATTATTATCTAAGAATAGTTTAAACAATCCTTCGTACTTAAGGCCTTTCTCAGATTTGGGAATTTATTTGTAATCTTAGTTTTTCACAACATAATTTCTGATGACAGAGATTTGTTGCTTAGAACTTGAAATAATTAAGATACACATATTATGGAAAAAATAAAAGGGAGGCCAATTAAGACTCTCAAAATACTCTAATTCCATATCACTGAGCGCAAGGATAATATAGCTATTTAGAAACATGAATGTGGACTGGGGTGCCGGATATTAAAAGCAAGGTCAGTAGTATCGGATATGTTAACAGGATTAGAGATAATCTTCTCAGCATAAAAAAAAGTAACCTTTTACCCCTTTTTGAAGACTTGAAAGCAGCCGACTGTGTTGTTTGCAGCGGTTCAGGGCGTTCACTTTATTCACTTAATGCAGCTATGAGTCAAATTGCCCTAAGTCAAGTAGGCTGGAGAAATAAGGTCGTTCTTACTCCTGACGATCCAGGTTTTCCAGGAAAAAATATGTATGATGCAGCAGCAGACCTTGCTCGTAGGCATAAAAAAATCTTACTTCTCATGAATAGTGGAAGCGGCTACTCTGATGACCCCCTAATGATGGCGCAGGATTTAGCTAAGTATATCGAAGAAACAAAAAGTACCCATTTTAGTATGGCGTTGTTAACAAGCAGTAAAGAATCTCCCTTAGCCCAAATAACTAGCAAGTATGGGACAGTAGTACTGCTTAAAGGACGGGGAAAATCCAAACCCTCATTTGAATACAGCGAGACTGGCATGATGGGTGATATCTTCGAGCTCGGAACACTCGAATTATTATGCAGTCTTATCGAAGCTATTTTTAGAAATCTAGAAGTTGACGATGTTTTCGAACTTATAGATGAAGAACTTGACCATATAGGTGCTCTAATTGATTCAAATTTACAATCTGAAACATACAGTAAAGTTGTTGACCAACTTGAGCGCCGCGCAAATGTATTTTTAGGCGGAAAAGGTACCGCTAATGAAATAGCAAAAATGACTGGTGTACGACTCTTTCACATGAAAACGTTCCTAGGTGATAACGTTTTCATGGCCCGAGGAGTTAATACCCCCCATCCTAGAGCAGGAGATCTTGAAATCTTAATATCCTATTCTGGCGAAACAAAACCCGTTCTAATATGGTGCGACGTGCTTAAGCAATTCAACGGTTCCGTTTTAGCTTTAACAGCAAATAAAAACTCAACTCTATCTCATAAGTCTGATTATAAAATAATTCTAGAGGAAGAGCTTCGCCCTGGTGCGCCAAGACGATTTTATACACGCGCTGCATACGTTCTGAGTCCATTACCTGTAAAATTAGCTGAAAGACTTGCACTTCGCGGACTAAAATTGCCTGAATACCTGTTAAGTTGGTACCACAGCGTTACCCAATAGACCATAATTTTCCAGATTTCGTCATTTCTTTTTTATAACTCACTTTTAATAATCCATTGCTCTGCTGCTAAATCATATTCCCAAAGTTTGGAACCTTTAGTGTGTTGTTTTTTTATGTGGTTTTGAAGGTATTTTTCTAGTTTATTACTCGCTTCTAACTGACTTTTCATCGAATAAGGTTCATCATAAGATAAACCGACTTTTCTGTAAGCAAAAACTCGGCATCGATTTGATATAGCTCCTGAAATTATGGGAAATGATTGACAGACCAAAGGTCTAATATGGTATATCTGGCAAAGGTTCTTTTCGCTTATATGCGGGCAACATTTTGCATTCAGTTGATATAAGATTATTGTTTGGGGCTCTTCTACTCCAATAGCAAGTTTTGGCGAAACTAATTCAGAAGGGAAAAGTTTAGCTTCTTTTTCGGTAAGGGTGAGCCCTTTAATTTTTCCATCCTTTTCTTCAAGAAGGTTACGGCAACATGTAGCACATTGTAGGCATTCAAAGTTTTTTAGGTCAATCAACGTTTTTCTTTTCCCCTTATTATGCGACCCATTAGGATCCTTTTATACTCTGCCTGAAATCTTGTTCTTTTTAATCAATATTATCGATTCATATAGGTTAAATTATCCTACGTATGGTATATTTTGAGGAACATAAAGATGAGTGGAAGTCAAGTACATATACTAGTCATTGATGACGATGAGAACATACGAAAAGTTGTATGTGCTATTCTAAACGATAAAGGTTATAAGGTTGATGCCGCCGGAAGCGGTAACGAAGCGATAGTTAAGACCGCTCAGAATCATTACGATTTAATTCTAGTTGACATTAGACTTCCAGATATGGAAGGTACTGAACTCCTCACCAGAATTCATGATACAGTACCCCGAATAAGAAAAATAATGGTCACTGGATATCCTACTTTACAGAATGCTGTATCCGCAATAAACCAGGGCGCAGATGCATACATAATGAAACCTTTTGATGTCGAAAAAATGCTTAGCACGATACAAGAACAATTAGAAAAACAAAAACAGGATAGGCAATATAGCGAAGATCGGGTAGCAGCATTCATAGAAACCAGAGTTAAAGAGATTGAACTTCAGGAAACCAAAGACCGATAGTTCCTAAAGTCTTCTCGCATAATAATTCCTTGAGTTTCGCGTAGAATTTCGCTGCGCTTTACAAATACCTAAGGCAATATCCGTAAATTCTCTTAGAGTCAAGTTAGAAAATTCCCATGTGGGATTTCCAAATCTAAGGCCTGCGCAGTTACTATCTGCATAAACATATAATTTTTTTCCGGCATAATCTAATTCTGCCTGTCTTGGTTCGCCATATTTTGGTTCAAGTAGAACCTTAAAGGGCCATAGTTTACACGCATTAGGTTTCATATTCTGTAATGCACATAGCGGAGTATTTCCAACATGGCAAAGAAAGGCGCAGCTTCCATCCATCAACCGTCTAATAAAGAATTTATCTAGCCCTCTTACTATGTTTTCGGCTCCATATAACTGAGCAATAATAAGCCACTCGGGAAAATTTAAAACAACACTATATCCTTTACAGCATTCTCCGCATCCAGTACAATGCCAACTAGCGATTTGGCGCCATGGAATGAACCTTAAATGTGGCATAAAGAAAGCTTTCCCTCTTGATTAAAAACTATTTTTGGGCGGAACTGCTTATTCTTTCTTGTAAAGATATATTGTATGCGAAGGATAACCTAACGATGGATTTTCAACAAAATTTTCAACTTTTATTGGTTTCCAACCGATAATCTCATAGTCATGGCTTACTATTCGTACGCCTGACTTGAGTTCAGCCTCCATCTTCGGTTTCACTTTTTCATTAGCGCTTGTGGTCAAATATAAAAATACAACATCTGCCGAAGTCAGGTCAACTTTAAACATATCGCCGTTCACTATAGTTACTCTATCGCTCAATCCGTTCTCGTGAATTACGTTCATCGCTCTCTTTGCTAAGTCTTCCCGCATTTCGATTCCTACTGCACGAGCCCCAAAAGCTTTAGCTGCCATTATAACCGTTCTTCCGTCTCCAGCGCCTAAATCAAAGAAGACTTCTCCAGGTTTAAGATCCGCAGTTTTTAGCATCCGCTGAACAACTGGTATTGGACTTGGAACGAAAGGTGCAATGAACAGATTCTTGCCTCTCCGATGAATTTATATCATTTAACTTTAAAGCCTTTGTGGACTGATGTTAAGTTATGTAGGCATCTTTCTTTTGAGTAGGTCTCTTTGCTTCTCCACATTTTACGCAACTCTGAGCGCAAAGTTCTAAGTATTTCTCTTCATCTTGCATTCCAATTGCGGATGCTGCCTTTAAGCAAAGTCCGCTGGGTTCGTTACAGCCTTCTTCTTTGCATAAACCGGCAATATATTTACAGATTTCTTGTACATCTTTTGGTTCAAGAACCGCTCGGTTAGTGCGTACTAGTAAACATAATTCTCGAGCCATAACACAGGTTTTCACATATTTTACGCGTTCAAGTACTTCGGCTCGAAGTTTCTTTCTACTTATCTCCAATATATTCTCCTCTTGTTTACACTTATTCCATTAGTAATTTTTTAGCTTAAATAGTTGTTGCATTTTAGCTCAATATTAAGTAATTTCATAGTATACTTAGAAAATTTTTATCCGAATTTCTTACTCAATGCTTTACGTTCAATTTCTAAAAGCAACTCGTAAAATTGGTCACTAAGGTTTGACTCTTTCTCTAGAACCTTCCTTATTTCTGAAGGATAAATTTTTCTAGCACACAAACCAACTGCAGCTGTTTTTCCGTATTTTTCGATTAATTCTGAAGTCTGTTGGGCAATAGTCTTTAGATATTCCTCATCTTTGGTAAGTTTCTGTGCTTTCTTTTCAATTAAAGCATCCGCTTTTTCTTCCTCAACCTTAAGAAGCCCAAGCGATTGACTGCCACATTGTGGACATTTAGGTTTATCAGGCAAATCGTTGATGCGAATAGATTCAAGATAATTCCAACAATTAGTGCAAATAAAAGTGCCTGTTTCATTAAGTAATCTTGCTTTTGCTGATTCAACTAGAACTAAACGCATCCGCTCTGGAGGAATCAGGTCAGTTTTCATGCTTACTCGTTCAATACCAGTGCGAGCTACTGGTGTAGGATTCTCATCAGTCTCAATTGCAATTAACTGACGTTCTTTAGATTGGA
>CAZQTZ010000053.1:0-11966 GCA_964596465.1 uncultured Candidatus Bathyarchaeia archaeon
GTTTTCCATGTGTCTCTATTATTTTTATCTTTAAAGTTACTTTTTTCCCGAGTATTGATTTTGCCTCTACTCCCCGTAAAAATCGGGCTATTGCTCAATTGAGTATGAAAAAATTCGGATTTGTATCATTTAAAACTAATTGATAATTGTTTAAATAATATAGTTTAAATTTAGTTTTATAATGCTTTTTATGGAATTCTTTTAATTTTTGTCTTCGCTGTCAGGCATTTTTTTGGATTTTCGTGTAGTACTGCTCTATATTCTGAACATAAGGATTAAATTTATAAACTCGCCCAAATGTAATAAATGAAACAAAGAGTGAATAACAATGGAAGCAGAAAAATTTAAGCTAAAAGATCTTCTCTATGGCTTAGTAATACCTGTCATTGTCGGTCTGTTGATTATCGCGTTTCCAACTATTATTCGTCCTGGCGCAATCAGTATCTTCGGAGACCAATCACCAATACCTCACATACTGTCATTCGGTTTTGCCCAAATGCTCATCTTCGGCATCCCACTCATTCTAGGTTTAATCTGGAACAAATGGGCTGGCGGCGCTGCAGGTTTCTTACTCGGAACAGCCTACTACCTATCAATGGCTGGCTACTCAACTTTAACCTACCTGCAATATGGCATGACCGTTAACTTCTTCGCTGATCCAAGTCTAATCATGTACATAGTAGATGGTGTATTAATCGGCTACATCGCGGGTGCACTAAACAATGGCTCATTCAACTTTAAACGAATGATCGGTGCAGGTCTTGTTGCTGCAATCGCAACCGGTCTAATGCAATTCATGGTTAACTATTACTTCGCAGTTGATGTAAACCGACAAATGACATTAGGCGACCCAGGCTATGCATTCTTCCTAGTTATAGTACCCCAAATCGCAGTTGGCGCATTAATGCCAATCATTGCCAAAGTAATGACTTGGTATGGTCTGGCACCAACAAAGAAGTACTAAACCCCAACTTTCCTTTTCTTTTTTAAATCCATAAAAAACTTTTCGTAAGATCCTAAATCCAGAGTTTGCTCTTTTTAAATATCTATATCCTTGTTTATTAGAAAAAAATTGATTGAACAAAAAAGAAGAGAGGTTTGATTTAAAAATTTAGTTGCTTTGTTTCGGGGCAAATTCCCATGCTATGTTGCCTTTCCATACTTCGCCTTGTTTGGTGATGCGGATTTCATTTTCGTCGCTTTCGATTAGACCTTTTTCTTTTAAGTTCTTAATCTGTTGGGGAAAGACATCTTCTGGAATTTTTCCAAATTTTTCTTTGAATTCTATTTTGCTGACTGGTAAACGTAGGTAGAGTCGGCTCATTTCACGTCGCATCATGTCATCATCAGTTGATTCTGAAAGCCTTTGGATAGGTAGTTTGCCTGAGCTGACAATTTTCATATATTCATTTACGTCTTCGATGTTGCTGTAGGAGAAGCGTTGCATATAGCCCATAAAGCATCCTGCGCCAGTGGTAAGTATACCTCCCCATGGCCACCCGTTGAGGCAATTTTCTCGTGTGTGCCATTCTACTCTACTGTAACGGTCATGACCTACTGCTTTGTAGCCTGCTTCGGTTAGCAGATTATACGCTGCTATGTACATCTGTTTCTCATATTCGGCATCTCCTTGTGGTGGAGAAACGCCAGTTTTAATCATTTTCTCAAGAGGTGTACCAGGGTCAACGTGCAGTGAGTAGGCGTCGATTTCTACGTCTAACTCGATTGACTTCTTAAGTGTGTTAATCCAGCTTTCCATGGTTTGTCCTGGGAAGTTATACATTAGATCAACGCATACCACAAAGCCAAGTTTTCTGGCGTATTTGATGGCTTTCTCAACGTCAGCTGCAGAGTCTGGCAGGCACATCGCCTTTCTAAGTTTATCATCAAAGGTTTGTGCGCCCATGTCCATTTGATAGACCCCGTATTCAGCGAGTTTATCCATTTTGTTAAGTGCCAAAGTTTTCGAGGATCCAGTAACTTTGATAAAGTATTCCTTGTTAATGTTGAAGTTCTCTTTGCAGAAGTCAAACAGATCAATCATCTGTTCAGCTGAAAGAACACTAGGTGTTCCTCCGCCAAGAACAATCTCGTCAAAGACGCTTGTTTTCACATATTTTGTCTTAGCGTACATTAACAGTTCTTTCTTTAATAATTCCAGATAAGATTCAATTTCTACCTTTGCGCTGGCAGTTGTTGGAAAATAACAAAAGGCGCATTTCGAGTCACATACTGATATCCAAGGCTGTAACTCCATGAGTCTTCCAGTCGTGTTCTCAGTATTCAAAAACTCCATAAACGATTTGTAAGTTTCAGGTTTAATGTCTGGGTAATCTCTGTAAGTGTAAGGTGGCCAATTAGCCCTTTCCTCGTATGCTTCTGATTTGTCCTGTTTGGAAACAGATTTGTTCATTATATAGACCCCTTAAACGATGACTTGAAAACGATTGTAAACATAATAAAGTTTCCGTAAAAAAACAAAAAAACATAGAAAACGGAAGATTAACCACCCTCGTCTGTTTCAAATATTCCATTTTTTATTGATTGAATAAGTTTAAGTATGACTTAATTAGAAACCAATTCGTTCTTGTAGGTGAAGAAAAATGGAGAACAAGTCTTGGTTTGCATTTAGAATTGGCTTGTTCTTCGTGGTATTATTTTGGTTTATCCTAACGTTGTATAAGCTTGGTACTGTAATCGTTAATGGTATCTTTGTTCCTTTTACTGATGTGCCTGCATCAATTGGATTAGCCTTCAGAGCAGCAGCAAGTCTTTTCGCATTGTCTGTTGCTGTGGATTACTTGAGAAAAAATAGTTCCTATCCAAGAATTCCGCTGCTTTCTCTGAAATTAATCATCCTATTTGAAGCGGTATATTGGCTTTTATTTTTACCGTCTGGTTTATGGGGCTTTCAGTATAGTACAATTCTTTATTCACGTGAATTCTTTATTATAGAAGCAGGATTGCCCTGCACAGTAGCTGCTATTGTTATACCTGCAACATTAGCCATTCTCTTATTCAAACTTCATATGAAAAAACCTTCCCCAGAAATCATTAACTGGGCTTTAATAACCGCTACTGTTTATCTTTTGGTGTTTTGGTTCAATTATACTTCTCAATGGTGGAGTGAAATATTCATAAGCGGATTGAATTTCCTGATACAATCACGATTATTGATATTCGAATTTGCCCTAACTGTAGTTGGCCTTTTGTTAATTGTTATGTTTGTAGCAATATACGCTAAAGAGTCGTCTAAGCTTAATTCCTTATCAAAACTAAACTTAAAAAAGGCAGGAATAATAATCACTTTATTTGGTCTTTACTTTGATATAATTCTGTTTCTTTGGATTCTATTTCCAGATGCAGGGCGCGGATTGACCGTTTGGCCCACTTTCTCTGTTGAGCATAATCCTGACCTCTGGATGGCCTCTTTACCCTTGATAGGCATTCCTCTTTCAATCTATTCAAAAAACAAGAAAGAATTAGATAAAGAAAAAGAAGAACCGCTTTAGTTGCGTCCTCTGGACATGATGCGCCAGAGAATATAGTTAACTGCTGTGCGTGCCATGATTTTACTGTAAAAGTTGCCGTGGAAGTAACCTTTCGAGATTTGGCGCAAAACATATTTTGGAGTATAGAAGCTGTTGTAGAAGTTTTTTCTCATTTTGCCATATTCTTCTGAGTCAACTGTTGGGTTATCAAAAATCGGGTTCATGGTGTTATATTTGGTCCAGTCGTTGGTCATTTTCCAGCCGTTTTTCTCCACTATGGCTCGGAGTTCAGTGCCTGGGTAGGGTGTTGCGATGCAAATCCATGCGTCGTCGGGTTCAATTCTGCGCATTAGGTCTGCTGTTTGTTGCATGGATTCTTTGGTTTCACCTGGATAACCAATAATGGTGGATACTGCGACGAATAGGCCTTCCTCTTTTGCCCATTTGATGGCTTTTTCTGCTTGGCTAATTTGGACTTTCTTATGTACCGCGTTAAGTATTTCTTGACAGCCTGATTCTACACCGAAGGAGACTTCGTTGCAGCCGGCTTTCTTCATTTTAGCCAGGATTTCCTTCGATACCGTGTCGACGCGGGTTTGACATCCCCATGGAATGATTGCTTTGCGGTTAATCATTTCATCACAGATATCGATTATTCTCTTTTTATCAAGTGTTAAGGTATCGTCGTGGAATGAAATTCCTTCCGCTCCGTATTCTTCTCGAAGCCAGATGAGTTCATCTACAACGTTTTTTGGACTTCGCGCTCGGAATGGGGCACCGAACATTTGGCTCGCAACGCAGAAGCTGCATTGAAAGGGGCAACCTCTACTGCTCATAATTGGAAGATGGCGTTTTCCGGTAATTCGGTATTTATCCATGGGGAAGAATTTGTAAGCTGGACGGGGCAGGGCATCTAAATCTTCGATAAATGGTCGTTGAGCAGTACGAACTATCTGTCCATTGTTTCGGAAGGATAAACCTTGAACCTGCGGTAAATTTTTGGAGTCTACATTGGTTTGAGCAAGTTCAAGTAAGGTCATTTCTCCCTCACCGCGAACTACTACGTCTACAGCTTTTTCTTCGGTGAGGATTTGTTCATCAGCGAATGTGGCGTGTGGACCACCCATGATTACTTTGCAATTTGGAAGTGTTTCTTTTGCAACGCGGGCAGATTCAAGAGCTGAGGGTATCGTTGAAGTCATCGATGCTATGCCCACTATATCTGGAGCGAAAGAAGAAAGCTCTGCCTTCAGATTTTCTTGAGTAAATCCACAAGCAGGGCAGTCATAAGCTTTAACCTCAAAGCCATTCTGATCAAGTACTGCCGCTAAATATGCTAAGCCAACTGGCGGGAAAAGAGGATGATGATATGCGCCTTCTAGATGTGGGGAATTAACTAACGCTATTTTCGGTTTCTTGGTTTGAGTCATTCTTTTACCGCCATCAAACAATAATCCTTAAACTTTAACCATTTACCTAATTCACTACAGATTTATAGGTAATAGCTGACAATTTTTGTTGACTAACGCATTTATAAGTTTTGGCAAATCCTGTTTTTTCTACCTTTTTTGTTATTTTGCTGGTAACTGAGTTGTGTTGTTCCAGAAGATAAGCTGGTTATAAGCAACAGAGTTGAGTGGCAAAGCATCTTCATATATTATATCAAGTTTGGTGCCATAACACTGAACAAGATTGTTAACATCATTCCAGATTTTGGCTGACAATTCATCTGCTTCCCATAAACCCCAAATCTTATCATCTACTCCACGAAATCCATAGCCGTATCCAGCGGGTAGAACATATGCTATTCTCTCATCTACCTTTACTTGGGTACGTGGGTGAGTTTGGATGTATTGCCAAAATTGTTTTAATGCATTAAAGTGCTCCGGTTTTAATATACCGTCTGCATAGGTAGGATAGTCAAAGACTAAGAAGTATTTAGCACCATTTAGGTAAGCTAACACCATGTCGTCGTACATTTCTTGTCCTGTTTCTGCATTTGTGTCGTTATGACTTCTGGTTATCATAATACCCCACTCTTTATTGTGGACAGTAGCGGCACCTCTACACAAAGCTAAACTTATGGGTCTGCTGTGGTTCCATGCGAATTCAGTAAAGATTGCATCATAGCCAGCGCGGTAATCAAACTCATGAAGTGCATACTCAGAAGTATAAAGCGGAAAATCTCCAGTTTCCCACCCCTCTTTAATTCCACTCAGGAATAAAGTCAAGTTTTTAACAAATTTATCGGCGGCATCGGTATAATTTTCTGCTTCCGTTATCACCATGTATGGTTTATCATGGTCAATCTGATGGCCTCCTGGTTCATCATATGCATAAAGTCCCAGAAAACTTGTGTTCCAACGTTGCCTTGCATCATTGAACCATTCAACTTGAGAAAAATTAAGATTAACCGCTGGGTGAGCGAAAGTCATAAAATATAACCCTGCGTTGTTGATGTACTCACAAACTTGAGTAATGTTAGCTAAATCATTAGTAATCGCTGTACTGCCTACTACGAATAAATTAGTATAAGATTTAACTTCGTCAATTATGCTTAGCATCTCTTCCACAGTTCCAAAAGCGGCGTCCACCCCAACAAAGACATCCGGCATAATAACAGGTTCAGCCTGTGGATTCATGTATGTATTTATGGTGAGAGCTACAAAAAATGATATAATCAGAAAAATTGCAAGAAGAATACATAAAAAATCTTTTACGTGAAACTTACCCATAGCCTGCTCATATTGACTTTTTAAGTAAAAAATCTTTCCAGAATTAATAGCTAGATAACTAAGTGATTAGATAACCAGATAGTTAAAAAAAGGTTATTATTGTTTTTTACGAAGTTTTTCTGGAATGTAGGGACATGCGTCATCTTGTCCATATATTGAACCAGTAAGCGCATAGGCTCTATTTCTACATCCGCCACAAATTTCGCGATATTCACAAACGTTGCATTTGCCTTCGAGAACATTGCGGTTTTGGAAACTGCTGTAGAAGGGTGATTTTTTGATTTCCGCCCAGACTGTTGGCAGTTGCTTGTCACGAATATTTCCCAGTAGCATGGGTTCTGAAGGTGTTAAATCAGTGTAGAAACAGGGTATCAAGTCGCCGTTTTCGGTAACACTTACATAGCCGCCAAAAGCAAAATAGGTACATTTACCATGGAATTTGTGTTCGTACCATTCATCAAAGTTAGGTATGTTTCGTTGTTTAACTACGCGAGCAAAATGAGGGCAATGCACATGAATTTCAAATTTATTTTCGTATTTTACTGTCAAATCCCAAATATGATTCAAGGCCCATTCGAGTTGATCTGGAGTTGGTGATAAATCTTCACTTTCTTTGGCTCTACCGCTTGGCACTAGATGGTTGAACCATACAAAGTTTGCGTGATACTTATCTGCTAATTCTGCAACATGATCTAGATGTTCATAGTTAATCTTTGTTATAGCTGCGCATATTCCGTTTAGGATTTTTCCTTTAGAAAGTTTTTCTATGGCTGCTAACGCTTTTTGGTAAGAGCCTTTGTCTCGCAGTTGATCATTGATTTCTTCTGGACCGTCAATACTGACTGATGTCCAGACCTGATTTTTGACGAGATTATCATATATTGCTCCATCAACAAAGCAACCGTTGGTTAAGAGGCAGACATTTAGGCCTTTACTCTTAGCGTAAGTCACAATTTCAAAAATATCCGGGCGCGTCAACGGTTCGCCGCCTTTTATTCCGAACCAGCGTACGCCGAATTTATGCACTTCATCCACTAAGTGAAATGCTTCTTGAGTTGTTAATTCTCTAGGTCCTTTGGCTCCAGTTGCATCTACATTACAATATTTGCATCGCGCATTACACGCGCCTGTTGAGCGCCATGACGTCATTAATAATGGACCCTTATTGGCGTTAGTATCAGCATCAGTCAAACAGAAATTCTCCTTCTAAACTTGAATGTCCTGAATTCTTCGATGTTTACCAACATGAAGGACAGCCTAAAAAAGATTTATGTGTTTCTTTGCTTTTTGAATTGAATAATTAGTTGGTGAACTTTTATTCTGTTTTAACTTCCAAATCTTTATCTGATTTTGATTCTGGGAAAAGGTTTATGTTGAAACCTATGTTAATTCACATAAAGAGAAGGGGATGCAGCGTGACCGACCATAATTTGTTATTAGGAAAAAAGATGAAGCTTCAAATTTCTTCATTGGTGGCTGTTTTAGCTTTATTACTTATAATTTCCAGTTTTACTGTTTTTATTAATTTTGGGCAAGCTGCAATAGACCTTAATTCGGATTCAGCAAACAAAGCGATAACCGCAAATTCTGGTGATTATGGTTATCCATCGGTTGATTTATTACAGTATGAGTGGGCTCAAATATCGGGCGATTCTTCCTGTACCCGTTTCTCGAATGGGCCTGCACCTGAGGCTCCTGATATTCTTTGGAAGACCAATATTACTGGCATTCAAAGTCATATTTCCGCTTTCAATGGTAAAGTCTTTGTTTGTACACATACAACGGTTTATGCTATAGATCATAAGAGCGGTTATGTTCTTTGGAGTACCAATATTCCTGTTCCTGGCGCTTGGCCTTCAGTTTACAAAATTGATTCTTCTCACTTAGTAGTTGGAAATAGTTGTCTTAACCCAGAAACTGGGGAAATAATATGGACCAGCGATGTTTTTTCAGCTACTTCTCAACCTCTTTTCACTTTTAATGTTTATAGTCCAGAGGAAAAGATGTTCTATACCAAAGAGGGCTCATATATCCAAGCATGGGACTTTTTTAATCCCTCTCAACCTCCTCTCGCCGTTTGGAAAACATTTGTTTCTGGAAGCGGAAAAACTGGTTCTGGAATACAATATGGGGATGGAAAAATATTCCCTGGCGCTTTTGAATCTCATCAGATGGCATTGAATGCTCGGACTGGTGAAGTTGTATGGGACACAGATACTACTGGGCCCATGTTATTCTCCGGTACCTATGCCGATGGCAAGTTCTTCCGAGGCGGCACTCATGATAACGTTTTTTATGCTTTTGATGCAAATTCAGGCGATTTATTATGGACCTATAATCCTCAAACAATCGACGGTTACTGGTGCAGTGGCACAGCGGCTGCTTATGGAATGGTTTATTCTTTAAATAAAGATGGTTGCCTTTATGCATTAGACCAGGACACAGGCTCAGTAGTTTGGAAATACACTGGACCTGGTTCTCTAATGTTTCCCGGAGTCCCAACTATTGCGGATGGAAAAATTTACGCTACTACTGGTCAAGAAGCTGCTTATGGGGGTATAAATGGTACTTCTGAATACGTATGTCTTGACGCTTTTACTGGGCAAATGATATGGAAACTTCCAATTGAAGCGTTTGCTCCACGTGAATCTGCTATAATCGCATATGGCGCTTTGTATCTTATTCCTGGTGATGTAACCCAATCGGTTGATTCAATCTCTGGAAACGAATATTCAACGGTTAATCAAATTTGGGCTATGAAAACCACCGATTGGCCCATGTATCGTCGTGACGCCGCCCATACTGCAGTCGGTCAGTCTGGCCCTCAGAATCTTACTTTACGTTGGAGCTTCAAAACTGGTGGATCAGTTATTTCTTCCCCAAGCATAGCAAACGGTATTGCTTACTTTGGTTCACAAGACAAATACATTTACGCAGTTAATGCCCAAGACGGAAGTCTAATTTGGAAATTTGCCACACAAGCGCGAATAGGCTCTTCCCCTGCTGTAGTCAACGGTAAAGTCTACACAGGATCAGATGATGGGCACATCTATTGTCTAGATGCATATAATGGAACCGTTATCTGGACTACCTTTGCAGGAGGTTACGTGAACGCTAATCTTGCAGCATCGGTAATGTTGCGTTCCTCCCCTATGGTTGTCAATGGATATGTCTATGTTGGAGCCCTAGATAACAAAACATACTGCATAAATGCTGATACAGGCGTAGTCCGTTGGTCATTTAGCACTGGAGGATACATTACTTCATCTCCTGCTGTTGCTGATGGTGCAGTATATGTTACTTCACAAGAACCAGATTCGGGTGCACTTTACAAGCTTAATGTCTATACCGGTAATCAAATTTGGAAACAAGCCCTCCCCTATTTTCCCACCTTTATGGGTGGTTTTGATATGCATGGCTCTCCAACTGTAGCTGAAGGAATGGTCTTTGCTTCCTCTTCAACCACCGCCTATTACGGAATTAACGTAACTAATGGAGACGTAATATGGACCGTTAAGGATCCTTCTTCTGAGGAGTTCATAATTTGCTCGACTATCTATAAAGACGGAATTCTGTACATAATCAATAAATTCTCTATAGTAGCTCTAAATGCAAAAACCGGAGATACTCTCTGGGGTTCGTTTATAGGAGATGAACTTTATGTTTCGCCCACATATGCTGATGGAAAGCTCTACATAGCAACAGATCAACGTCATCTGTTCGTACTCAATGCCTCCACTGGTGAAAGACTATCCTTTTTCACTTTCAACTCAAACAGCTGGTCTTCTCCAACCATCTACGAAGGTAGAGTATATGTTGGAAATAATGATTGGAAGGTCTACTGCTTTACTGAATATCCTGCACTAGACAGTAATCTTAGATTAAGTCTATCCGCCTCTGAAGTTTTGTCTGGTGAACTCGTCACTGGGCACGGGCAACTTACCCCTGGTATAAGCAACGCAACACTAACTTTAACAATTGTTAATCCTCATGGGCATTCCTCTAAAATGCAAGTTAAAACTGCTGAGAAGGGCGAATATAGTTTTACATTAACACCTGAAATGGAGGGTAACTGGACAATCACCGCTCAATGGATCGTAGATAAAAGCTACTATTCTTCCTCAACAACTGAACCTGTACTACTAAGTGTAACTCTTCCTCCCTCTCCTTCTCCTACTGATTCACCTACACCAGAAATTACGCCCACCCCTAGTCCTTCCCCAACGCCAACCCCTATGCCTTGGGACCAGCAGACATTAGTAGGTATACCTCTTCCATACATTTACGTAACAATAATCGCTATTTTAATCGGATTAATAGCGGTCACAGGCTCGGTGTATATTAGAAATATAAAAAATGGAAAAATCAATAAGAATCAACCCTAACTTCCAAAGCAGGTCACCCGGTTTCCATGCGCATCTGTAAGTTATGGATAAGAGTTTAATAGGGCAAACAAAGACACATCAGGACAATAGAAGACCTACTACTGTTTAAGGGCAAGTTGATTTAGTTCATGAAAAAGCTCCGCCTAGCAGTCTTTAACACTCAACCTCCCATATTTCTTGGAGGCGTAGAGCGACGTATATTAGAGATTGCTAAACATTTAAAAAGCGAAATTAACACGGTGGTCTATAGCGGAACTAAAGCAGGTTTACATCGCAGTGTTAATCTTGGTGGTCTAACTGTCGTGCCCTGTTTCAGCACAGATAAAATTTTTCCGCTTGATAATTGGACTTTCAATCAGACTCTTTCTAGGAATTTTGATGCCTTCAACGCTGACGTCTATGAAGTGCATACCGCCAGTGGTTATGCGCTTTTAGAATCCTTCAGAAAACGAGACGCCAAAAAGGCTACTGTGCAAATTATTCATGGTGTTCTAGCAGATGAATATGATCAAGCCGCACTACATGGGCAATTAACGGGTAGACAAAAACTCGCTAACCTTTTAATGTGGAAACTAGCTAAACATGAAGAAGAATCGGCAAAAAACGCGACATTAATAACAACCATCAGTCAATATTCGCGGCGAAAGATACTTCAACACTATAATATTGATGCTAAAAAAATCCGTATTGCCCCCAACGGGGTCGATGTTAACCGGTTTACTCCTACAGGTGATTATGAAAAAATCAAACAACGTATTAGATTAGGAAATCGGCAAATGGTCCTATTTGTAGGGCGTTTGATTCCTCGAAAAGGAGTCAACTATCTAATTGAAGCTGCTAAGCAAATAGTCAAGGAACACAAAGAAGTCCTATTCGTGATAGTAGGGAATGGGCCTCTGCGAAACCAACTTATTTCAAGCATAATAGCTGCAAGCTTAAGAGACCATTTTGTTTTTTTAGGCGACGTAAGTGAGGAGGATTTACCTAAAATTTACCGTTGCGCAGACATATTTGTTTTGCCTTCTATTCAGGAAGGTCAAGGTATAGTCCTTTTAGAAGCTCAAGCATCAGGCAAACCCGTTGTAGCGTTTAATGTAAGTGGAATTACTGAGGCTGTAATTAACAAAGAGACTGGCTTACTGGTTAATCCACGCAGTGACGAATTATCTACTGCCATATTGAAACTTCTATCTGATACCTCTTTACGAAGGAGGATGGGTCAGAACGGGCGGGAGTTTATTCTCCGTGAACTTTCTTGGGATATTTGTGCTAAAAAAATGTTGGCTGTTTATCATGAAGCGTTGGATTTAGTTTCGTCTTAACTGTTTTTTTATTTTTTTAGATGTGATAATTTT
>CAZQTZ010000054.1:0-970 GCA_964596465.1 uncultured Candidatus Bathyarchaeia archaeon
ACCTTGAGTACATCAATATCTTGACAAAAAATGGGTTGCTTTACACAGGTAAAATCACATATGGCCGCCGCAAGGAAACATTAGAATTAACCAGCCGAAACTTACAATTTTCATAACAGTTTAATGGAGAATTCAAGAGTCGACCAGCGAAACCTTCACCGGAATATTATGGCTTCATTAATGCATGTCTAAATAAGAAATTAGGTAAACCGAAACCAACATTTTCTTCAACTTAGTCACTATAATATTATTCTTTTTTTTAGAAAATACTCAGATTTTTTAATTATAATTTGCTTGTTGGACAGTCTTTGGACTTGATTACTCTAGTACTCTTCTGTTGGAAATTTGTTTTTATCGTGTTTTAGTTGTTATAGTCGAGTAATTCTTATATTGATATTATACTAATATAATATTATATGATTATAATATCAAATGTGGAAACAGCCATCTTAGGCCTGATATGCGAAAAACCGATGCACGGGTACGAAATCGAAAAAACAATCGAAGACCGAAACATGCGTTATTGGACGGAAATCTCAATGCCCGCCATATATAAAGTACTCAAAAAACTCGAAGAAAAAGGACTAATCACCTTAGAAATAAAGCTGTCTAAAAGAAACATTACACAAAAAATCTATACCGCAACAGAAAAGGGACAATCAGCACTTAAAGACAGCCTAATGACCATCTTATCCAAAGTTGAGAAACCCACAGAGCGAATCGATTTAGGTATAGCGAATTTATGCTTTCTAAGCAAAGAAGAGATACAAAAAAGTCTTCAAAAATATATAGAATCAATCGACGAAAGCATACTAGTATATGAAGAATTGAAAAAATTTTTTGAAGATCAACATTACCCAATAAGTGATCATTCACTGGCAACTAGACCAATTATGCATCTTAAGGCTGAAAAAGAATGGGCTGTAGAATTCATGGAGATATGCGAAAATGATGAATAAACAAGCATTCA
>CAZQTZ010000054.1:980-11966 GCA_964596465.1 uncultured Candidatus Bathyarchaeia archaeon
AAAGTTGAGCAGATAGATGGAAAATTTCAATTAAGAATCTTTGAACCATACATTTCAGCACTGGATGGATTGGAAGATTTTAGCCATGTAGTTGTCTTATGGTGGAGTCACATGCTTGACAGCAATGAATGCAGACAATCGTTAGTATGCAAAAAACCTTATAAAAAAGGACCGGAAAAAATCGGTACATTCGCAACTCGTTCACCTGCGAGACCTAACCCGATTGCCCTAAGCGTAACCGACATACTGAAAGTGGAGAAAATCAATGGCCTAATTAAAGTCTCATGGATAGACGCAGAACCTGATACTCCAATTATTGACATAAAACCATACTACCCTTGCAGTGACAGAGTTAAAGAAGTAACTGTACCTAAATGGTGTAAACATTGGCCACAATGGTATGAAGAATCAGGCGAGTTTGATTGGGCTTCTGAGATGATTTACTAAAAAACTAAAGACCCCCACGTTTTCCTTTTTTTTAAAAAAAAAAATAGAAACGGGAAAAAAGAGGAAAATAGGGTTAGTTATTTGGGTTTTCTAAGGAATAGAGCCAAAGTGGTTATTGCAGCTATTATGATAACAGCAACGAGAGCTATGTAAAGTTCAGTAGAGGTGTTTATTCCCGTGTTTGGAGCTGGTGAAGGCGAATCTATGATGATTGGTGCTATCGTGGGTGTTGTTGGATTTAAGGGCTCATTTAGAGCAGGAGTTGAAGTTGGAGAGATTATATTCGATAATGGAGCAGCAGAGCTCGCTTCGACCGCGGCATAAGTTGTCGCGTCAGAGGCAAAGTATGAGCAGGTTCCTTCGAAAGTAGCTATAATTTTATGCAATCCTTCTAATGTAGGGGTCCACATTATCCCATAGTTACCATTAAGATCTGTTGTCGTTTGTCCGATGGTTTGTATATTACCTTGTGAATCAACGGCAGTTATTGTAACTTGAACTCCTGTTGCATTTGTTGGTTTAGGTTCTTGCATATACAAGTATTTCATCCAAGCGGTCATGTCTACATCAGATATGACGGGTGAACCTAGAGCACCTGGTGATTGGTCAGTTATTGAACCAGTTATGGTTACGGTGTGGCCTTTTACTATGGAATTCTGCGGAGCTGAAACAGTGGTTAATGTCTGACCTTTTCCAAAGCAGTAGATTAGGTTGTCATATCCATTTTCGTGTACTAGATAGCCGTCTGCTATGGCTACACTCTGCGGGAACCCTGGAATCTTCCAGAGAAATTCTCCCGTCTGAGCGTCAATGCAGAAGAGTGTGTATCCTCTCATCATGGGTGTATAGGGCGTATGTTCTACACATGGCACATAGATTTTGTTGTCTCCAACTGTTAATCCGTCTAGTACTGGCCAACTGCCATAGGGCGTTTGCAGACCACTACTCCCTTGGCTGTATGTCCACAGATGATCGCCTGTTTGAAGGTTAAAAGCGATTACACAACCAGAGTAACCAGTGACGTATAGCTTTCCATATGCTATTTTTGCTGCCCAATCATACATAGAGTAGTCTGTTCCGGTTAAACTGTTTACTGAAACAGTGGACCACATCTTGTTTCCGGTTAGTGCGTTAAACGCGTGCCATTGCTGGGTCTCTTTTTGATAGAAAACATAGACTCCTTGATTGATTGTTTTAGCCATTGAACTAATAAGGCCAGGCATACCTGCACCGCTAAAACCGTAACCATACCCTGTCCGGTTTTGGGTCCAGAGTTGAGCACCAGTTTTAGTGTCGTAACCAACATCTATGAAGGTGGGGGCATCTATAGTTGATTCGGCTATTATTACGCCTGCATCATAATCGATGAAACCGATACTTTGTGAGCCGGGAACATCAGGTATGGTAACATTCCATTGTATGCCTCTACTCCAATTGACTGTTGCGGTCGGTCGCCATGCTCCGGCAGACCATCCAGTTAAGTCTTTCACGAACACTAAAGTAGAGTTCCAAAGAGATAGCCAGTTGTTTGCCGCGTTAAGAGTGTATACAAGCAGCTCGCCTTTTGGTCCATATACAGTAGTTCCTGAACCAGCATTTGTGTAATTAGAAATCAGCCTTCCAGTGAAAGCATCGAACATTTGCCAAGTAGAGCCGGATGTTGCCCAGAGGTAAGCTATTGCGCCGTATTGATTTTCGCCTTCAAAGTTTACGACTTGTCCCCGAGAAATCTGAGGCATGTCTTCTTTTTTCCATATTTCTTGACCAGTTCTGAGATCTATACATATAACGCCTGGGAGAGCGGCTGCACCGAAGCTACCTGGAAACATGTTATAGTATAGGTATCCGTTCATTATGACTGGAGGTCTGAATCTTGCTTCGTAGACTACGCCATTGTAGTAAGCTTTTCCCCATCCGAGTTCGCCGTCAGCGATTCCTCCAAACGTCATAGGTTTGGTCCAGACTATATGAGCAGTTTCAGGGGCAGTAGTAAATGCGTTAAATCCAGTTGCTCCTAAGCCCATAGCTTCTAGCCAATTTCCTGCTATCTGATACCAGTCTCTATTTTCAGCGCTGATTGGTCTAGTCCAGTAACCTGTAGGTAAAGGCACCTCAGGCCAAGATTGAATTTGTTGCTGTTGAACTGTTAATTCTACGGTTCTGCTAACACATGGTTGGAAGTAAATCAGGCCAGCTGGGAATGACATTACGGGCGATGTTAGACTTACTTCTTGACCTGGGAAAATAACTTTGAAGGAATATTTTCCAGTGATAGTTGGAGTGTACAGGAAATATTTTCCTCCTACAGAATCGGTTTCAAAGGGTCCTTTGGTTTCTTTGGTACCGTCAGGTCGAGTTACCTCAACAGTTATGCCTTGCCATCCATAGTAAGGTTGACCTGGTCTTTGAGGCGGAGAACTGTCAAGCCAAAAAACAATGTTGGTAGCTTGGTTAATTCCAGTAGGATTTGGTGTAACAACTAGATAGGCATATGTAGCTAAGCTTTTTGCGTATGTTTGGGCATTTGTCTGTAATGCTGTTGCTAGGGTCATTGAGGCTGCAAGCAGTAAAATTAGACTTGCCGTATAGAGCTTTTTGTTTTTTAGAATTCTTTTTTTGGCACTCATATTTTTTTCTCCTTCGAGCACCTATTCTAAGTTTGATTATGCCTACTTTTAAAAGAATGCCAGAAGTCATTCCGACCGACAACTATAAAATCGTATATCTCATTATAAATTGACATAATCGGTTGGTGTTCTGTTTGCTTAAAAACGGAATCCACCTTAATGAAGCTAAAATTCAGGCGTTATTAGATTTTGGTTTAACGTTAACTCAGGCAAAATTGTATCTTTGCTTAATTATATTAGGTACTTCAAATGCCAAAATGCTAACCAGTTGTTCTATGGTTTCCCGACAGGATGTTTATCGTGTATTAAATGAGCTTTTTGAATTAGGTCTAGTTGAGAAAGTATTAGACAAACCGATAAAGTTCAGAGCGATTTCGATTGAATCATGTTTAGATTTACTGACTAATAGATTAAATAGAAAAACTGAGATGGCTCATGACGCAGCAGAGATAGTTTTTGATGATCTTAGAAATAATTCAACCTTCTCAGTCAGTAAGGATGAATCAAGCCTAATTGTAGTCTCAGGACAAAAGCAACTATTACAAAAATTTCAAGAGTTATTAAATAAGACTGATTATAACTTGAAGGTTTGTTCTTTTTCAGGGAATTCGTTTACAGTTCTTTTTGAGCAAACCTCTCTCATCAGACAGGCTCTTAAAAGAAAGTTGCATCTTCAGTTCTTAACTAGTGAACCTATTAATGAAATAGTACTTGAACAACTTTTACGCGCCTTTAAAGATGAAAATCTATTCAAGTTAAGATTTCTAAAGGGATGCTTTTTATCGAGTTTTGCTATTTTTGATGATAAGAGGATAATCCTTGAGTTGAATTCTAGAGATGTTTTTGAGAATCTAGCATTATTGACAGAAAATCCTTCGATTTTAAATCTTGCTTTAGATTATTATGAGCAAAAATGGATATCAGCGAAGAGTCCTATTCCAATTCTTTAAAAGAGAAAAAGAAGAAAAGTTTATCTGACCCGTTTATAGCCAGGGCGACAGAGTTCAGCTAATTTTGGAATCATTGATGGAACTGCAAATACTACGTTGTCAGCTGTTAATACGCCAACTAGTTCGCCTTTCTTACCAGTTACTGGTAAGTGCTTGACTCCCCAATGATTCATCATTTCGACGGCTTCATCAACTGTTGCATCTTCATCGATTGTGAATATTGGATTGGTGTATACCATCCTCGCTATTACTGAGCTGGGTGCTAATCCCTGGCTTACGAGACGAACAAGGATATCGTGTTCGGTCATGATACCGGTTGGTTTACCTTGCATTTCTACCATCATATAGCTTAAGTCATCTTTAGTCATGATATCGATTACTTCTTTCATGCTTGTCTCGTTGTGGACTACTTTAACATTCTTAGTCATGATGTCTTTTACTACGACATTTGCCATTTTTGAATTCCTCTAATGGCTATGACAAACGCTCTGGTTCTTTATCTATTTTTTGTTATTTGTAGCGTCTTTGGGGAGATTTTTAGAAGTCAAGGACAGATTTCAAGTTTTAGGATAGCGATTAATCGCCCGGTTGAGCTAAATTTTTATTCTATCTCAGAGGATTCCTTCGACTCTTTTTTAGGGCATCTCTTAGTAAGCAGTTGATTCGGCAAAATAGTTAAGCGTAAATTTTTTTAGATTTGAAAAGACTTCTCAGTATATAATTAGAAGGCAGATTTGTAAACATTCTGAGGATTATTTAGAAGTAAATCTTGTTAAGAATTATTCCAAGTTTTATTTTTTAGTTTTCAGAATTTTTTTGGGTGTTAAATTTTTTTGATTTAAAAAAAGGACTTAAAAAAAGGAAAAAGGGATGTGTTGTTTTATTTGCGTTTTCGAAGGACTAGCGCGGCTGCGATGACTGCGATGATGATGACCACGGCGGCGCCTGCGATGAGCAAAGTCTCAGTAGAAACACCAGTGCCTGGAGTAGGAGCAACAGTTGGACTAGGTGAAACGGTCGCGGTAGGAGCAACAGTTGATGTTGGAGCAACGGTAGCGGTTGGGGCTACTGTAGGAGTGACTACTGCGGATGCTGAACCTGCTGTTACGTATGTTGTTGCGTATGAGTTACCGTATGAGGCCGTTCCTGCGAATTCGGCAATGATTTGGTATTTTCCCTCAGCTGTTGGAATCCAATCAATGCCATAACTGCCGCCTATGTCGCTGGTGACTGTTCCTATGTTTGTTGCGACGCCATTTTTGTCAACCACTGTTATAGTAACTGGTACACCAATAGCGCAGATTGGTTTGGGTTTCTGTTGGTGTAGATAGCCCATCCATTCGCCCATGAACTCGTCGGCGATAGCTGGAGTGTCTTTTGATGCGGGAGTTTGGTCAGTAACTGTTCCGCGGATTGTAATAACTGAACCAACTGCAACGCCACTCATTGGGGCTTCAACTGTAGTTTTGCTTGGACCTTTGCCAATTGTGTAAATTTGGTTGTCGTATGCGTTACATGCGGTTAGGATGCCGTCGGAAATAGCTGGAATACGTAGCCATCCAGACATGTTCCATAATTCTTGGCCGTTTTGCGCATCTATGCAGACTAGTTTTCCTCCTCTCCATAGAGTTGAGTCAGGTGAGTGTTCATCGTTGGAGATGTATATTTTGCCATCTGCGATTGTGAAGCCATTGTAGACAGGCCATGTACCATAAGGTGTTTCATATCCGGAACTGCCGAAGTACCATTTCCATAGTTGCTGTCCATTGGTTATGTCAAATGCTCTTAGGATACCATCGTAGCCTGCACTGAATAATTTTCCGTAGGCGATGTGGTAGTCTCTGCTGAAAGTTCCGAAGTCAGAATCGGCATATGGTGTTGTTACCCATAGTTCTCGTCCTGTAGATATGCTGTATGCATGATGAGTCATGGTGGCTTCATCGTACATGGTGTAAACACCTGAGCCAATGTTCTTGCTGAGACGCTCATACATACCATATATGTTGGTTCGGTTCGCTTCCCATAAGAAGTTGATTGATGTTGGGTAGCTTCCGTCACCTAGTTTGTTTATGGTTGCGGGTAACGCTACTTGTGGGTAGATTAAGGGGTATACACCGAAGTCTTGTGGAGTACCAGTCATACCTGTTGATGCAATTACAACATCTTCACCGATCATTTGTATGTTTAGTCTATATCCGACAATGGGTAGTGATACGTTCCATTGGTATCCTCTTGATCCGTCATAGGTTGCGCCTGCAGATGGGCTGTAGACGTTGATGCCAAAGCGTGTCACTGCGGGGTCGTTGATCGCACCGCTTCGCTCAAGGGCTAATGAAGAGTTCCACATAAGGTATCTTCGGTTTACGCCTGAACCGGCCAATGAGTATACTAAGACTTCGCCTTTTGGACTCATAACCATCGTTCCAGAGCTTGCATTAGCGATCGAGAACTGGAATTTCCCATCTAATGGATTGAAGAATCTCCAAGTTGGTCCAGACACGCTGACTAAGTGTGGAATGACGCCGTGTTCGTTTGGTGAGCTATAGGCATAGGTTTGTGCAAATGTGATATCTGTGCCGTTTAGATACCATATTTCTTCACCAGTTCTAAGGTCAACACAGTGAGTTCCACCGCCAGGGCTAATAACTTGGCGTGCATCGCTGTAAATGAGGCGTCCTGAAAGTATCAGAGGCAAGTAAGGCTGCTCATATGATAGGCCTGTGTAGAATGATTGATCGCCAAATTGGCCTCCCACAACGCCGCCGAGCATGATTTCTTTGGTCCATAGAACGTGAGCGCTATCAGGCGCTGAAGTGTAGGGTGCAAAAGAGGTTGTGCCGGCGAAAGTGCGTCCGTTGTAATCGTATCCTTGCATTAACCAGTTATCTGCAAGTTGTGCTGCATTTTTTATTTCGCCATAGATTGGTCTTGTCCAGTAACCGCTAGGTAGAGCAGTATCTGGATAAGGCTCAACAGGGTTCTGTTGTACGGTTACTACTTGGACCTTGCTTTGGCTTGGTTCATAGTAGCGTGTTGGTGTCAGATGTGTGAAGGTCTGGCCAGGGAAGATTGTTTGGAAAGAATATTGACCAGCAGTTGAAGGGGTGTATGTGAACCAACTTCCGCCAGTTGAGTCAGCTCTATAAGGTCCTTTAGTCTCTACTGAGCCATCTGGCTTGGTAATTTTTACCGTGAAACCTTCAAAGAAGGGTCCTAGAATTGTTCCGTTTGTGACTGTTTTGTCAACTCGGAATTGTACAATAAGGGTTTGTCCGACGCCTACAGGGTCAGGTGAAACAATGATGTATGCATATGTCTTCCAATTAAGGGTATCAGCAGCGGAGGCAGGCATGACAGCGAATAGAACAGACGCGGACATCATAAAAACCAAAGCTACTGCAAGAAATGCTTTAGCTTTGTTTCCTTTCAATACTTCAAGTTTTATGTTATTCACTATGGTCTCTCCTTGATTTATCGCGGTAGCCTTGTAACCTGTAATAAATATATAACGTTTGTCACAAAAATCGACCCTTCACAATACATCATTTAACACAATTTTAAACCAAGATTCCGAATATAATTACTCGACAGATTAAATAACCCAATTTTTGAGCCCAACCCTTTGTTTATATAATAATACTGACCCCTCACAAAAAATTTAAAAAAATAATAGAACCTTTAAAGAATAAATCCAGCTAAGCAAAATAGAAACAAGGGTCGGAATGTTTTTATTTACCGCATAAATGTGTATGGTGTCTAAAACCTGTAAATAAGGGCAAAAATTAGGATTGATAATGGAATGGTTAGAAAAGCTCGAATACGATTAACAAGCACAGATTACGGTAAACTGGAAGAGGTATGTGAAGAACTTAGAAGCATCGCCCAGAAGACAGGAGTCAAAATAAATGGCCCCGTGCCCTTACCCACCAAGCGTCTACGTGTGCCTGTTCTAAAAGCACCTTCAGGTGAAGGAACAGCAACTTGGGATAGATGGGAAATGCGAATTCATAAACGTTTAATTGACATAGACAGCGAAGAACGTGTCATGAGACGAATTATGCGTATTCGTGTCCCAGAAGAAGTTCATGTAACAATTGAACTTATCTAATTCTTCAAATATCCTTTTTTAGAAATATAGGTACTAATTAATTACCTTTTCAATTATTTTTTTTAAGAAAAAAAGCGTTTTGTAATGACAAATCTATATTGAACCTAGTGTAGTAACTAGGAACAGAGCGTAAATAAATAGAAATATTACGCCTTCTTTCCAAGTTATTTTTTCCTTTGAAAGGAAATACCAGAAGAACAGGTTTATGATTATAGAAAATGTAACTAGGTTTTGGTACACGTTCATGTTCATAGTTAGAGGGGAACCGAGAAGTGCGGGAGCAAAAAAGGTAATCCCTAGAATCAGAGTTGTATTTACGAAGCTTGCGCCGATTATATTACCAAAAGCTAGACCTGAATGCCCTTTTAATACGGATTTTAAACCCACCGTAAGTTCAGGTAAACTGGTTCCTGCTGCTATTATGGTTGCACCTATAACTGTTTGAGGGATTCCAATAGATTCAGCTATTCCAATAGCTGAGTCAACGAGAAAATTTGCACTCAATACTACGCCAAGAGCTCCCCCAATGGTCAATAGTATATATCGTTTTAGCCGGTTTTTCTCTTCTAAGGTCACTTCTTCGACTTCTTCTGCTGGAACACGTACTTTGGCCATTTGATACATGTAGCTAACGAATATGAAAAGTAAAATCAGACCTACAATCCATGTTGCAGTTGATATGTATATCAGAATCATAGGAATCAGGGAGGAGATGAATAAACCAAATTCTATATTACTAAGCTCATTTTTGGCAAAAGAAGGAAGTAGGTTAAATCCTATAGACTCATTATCAGGGATGTTTCTTTTTCGTCTACTTGTGATATAGAGAAGCAATGCAGCTAAACCTATGATTACGCTGATGTTAAAAATGTTTGATCCTAAAACGTTGCCGACTGAAAGCGATGATCCTCCTGATGAGATGGCGATTAAGGCAACTACTAACTCAGGCAGGGTGGTACTCATTGCAATTAGAGTGAAGCCTACAGATGTTTTTCCTAAACGAGTTATTGTTGAAACTTTTACAGCGTTACCTATGACAAGGTTACTTGCCCAGTTTAGAGCAACAAATGAGATAGCGATTATTATTATGTCCAGTAAGAATTGAGGAATCACCAAGTCTGCCATTTTATCACCCCTTCAGGAGATTCTATGCAGATTGTATGTAACAAATAAAAGATTCGGTAGTTTGTAATAAGAATAGCATAATAAAAAAAGAATTTGTTGAAATATAATACCTTTTTTTTCTTATTGCTTGGGGCGAATTAAATGTATCCCATATATATCAGGTATGATGGAATTGCCAAGGTCAAGGCAACTCCAAAAACTAGACCCCAAATCATTTTATTCCAGGTATATATTTTCAATCCGTCCAATATTCCGAACGGAATGAGGTTAAAAACCGCTATATATCCGTTGATGAAGGCCCCGATTGAGAAAATTATTGAATAATAATTAGGCACAATTGCCGCAAATAAAAATACGGCAGATAGAATAATATTGGTAAGTGGTCCTGCGATTGAAGTTTTTCCGATGTCACTCATTTTTGCATTGCCAGAAACCATCACAGCGCCTGGCGAAATTAGCTTAAAAGGTAACATCATGGTAAATATTGTCATAAGCGTACCCCAAGTAGTTAAACGAAATTCTGACCATAATCCGCACTTCTGGGCAGTAATCTTATGTGCTAATTCATGTATAAAAAAAGATGAAGTAAGAATGATTGCCAAGGAAGATAAAATAAGAAGAGCATTTCCGCCTAGTGACGAGCCTATCCCATACGAGAAACCTACACCCAGGACAATCAAGGCGCCTATAATCAAATGTTTTATTTCCTTTTTACTAAAGTAAACACGCCCTTTAACTTGTCGAGGTTGACCAAAAGTTATTTTATACTCATACGAAGCGTGATTTGGAACTGTAGAGGATGCAAAGTCTTGTTTTTGAGCTTGAGCTTGAATCAGGTTACGACATTGATGATTTTCAGGTAAGCGATGTTCACTGCAGAATTGGCTTCCACAGTAAGGACAGCGAAACGGCATGAAGGTTTCTTGACCGCATTTTTCACAGTTCATGTTTCGGCTCTCTTTTTATGGTAATTGCTCTTAAATTGGTTTATATGTTTCCCCTAAAATAATCCGATTTCTTGATGTATAACAGGTGGCAAGCCTTAAAGCCCACAGACCCAAAGCTAAATATATAATAGCAATGTGAGGCAAACCGAGGTTGACGATTTGAAGGCTTTTAGTTTCGTACACACAGCAGATTTACACTTAGGTTATGCCCAATATGGATTGGAAGCAAGAAGACAAGACTTTGACGATGTCTTTAAAGAAATCGTCGACAAAACAATCGAGTTAAAACCTGATTTTATGATAATAGCAGGCGATTTATTTCATCAAGCACGTCCTTCGAATGTAACTTTAGAAAACACAATCCGCAGTTTTAAGCGTCTTAAAGATGCAGGTATTCCTGTTTTAACAGTTGATGGATCACACGATTTGGCACCTAACACAATTACTAGCACGATACTTTATCCTTTAGATAGTGCTGGTTTAATTTATCATCTACCACGGCATAAAGGGGCATGTTGGAGAAAAACTGAAATATGCTACGTCTATGGTATACCTAATTTTAGAAGCAAATATAAGGCTCAAGAAGCTCTGCCAGAATTTATCAAGACCAATCCTCCTAATCCAGACGCTAATATTGCAAACATTTTTGTGTTTCATGGCGCAATTGATCTTCCCAGTATCAAACCGCCCTATATTGAAGCAGAGTTGCCACCTGAACTTATTCCGGAAGGGTTTAATTATTATGCAGCGGGTCATATTCATGAGCGATATCAAAGCAGATT
>CAZQTZ010000055.1:0-11759 GCA_964596465.1 uncultured Candidatus Bathyarchaeia archaeon
CATGTGTTTTTTTATCAAAGATTGCGAGCGTGGGAAAAAGGAGTCTGATTATTCCGATTATTCCTTCGATTATTCCTTTCAAATTTCACAGAGTCGCTAAAGTATTATTTTTTCACAAAGCCTTTTATGAGGTCTATCATGGTTTTTTCGACCTTAAACCGCTTTGCAAGAATATCGCTTGCCTCATCACCATTTAATAGGACTTGTATAATCTTCATTACTTTTCCGACAGTAAGGTTGTTTTTGAACTGTGGGTTGCTGAGTAAGTCAGTAATGGAGTTACTATCCAAGACAAACTGCCGTTTCGCATTTTGCAGAGCAAGCATCCCCTGCACGTGTTTTTGTACAGGTATTGTTGTCTGAGACTGAGTCGCTGCTTGTTGCTCAGCTTTGAGTTCCGACTGGCCTGCCAAATCGTATGAGGTGGGCTGATGAGGTTTCTTCATCTCAACACCTGGTTGACTGAATTGTTGCTGCGTATCGTTAGGCTTGAATTCTTTTATGTATAAGGTTTGCCCAAGCATGGTTTGCCACTTCTCGATTATCACAATACCGTACTTGCCATTTGGTACACTTTTTGAATCAACAAGCCTCATCTTACCAATGGACGTAGTTTTCCATCGATTGTCTTGTGCCTTCGCTTCTGCGACCTCCTCCTGTGCGGCTTCTTTTTCGTTGTCCGCCAAAAGCAACTCTGTCATATGGATAAGGCAATCATAATCCTGAACTGCCTTCCATTCTGTTGGAATCCAGTTCGTGCCACTAAGCATTCCCAATAATCCGCCAGTTATAGAAGCAATAGTATCGGTATCAGCGCCAAATGAAAACGCTGGAACTTTAATTCCGATAGATGGATTATTGGCGTATCTTGAAGCCAAATAGATAGCGGCTAAAGCAGCAACATCTCCGGCACCGTTTGCCTTCCCGAAACACTCTAAATCGGTCAGTACTTTTATGTCGTCAAGGATTAAGCCCTTCTTTAGCGAAACACTTATAAACTCAAGTTGCTTTATCATACGGGCACGGGTGTTTTCCCATTCTGTGTAAAAGTCGTATTCATTATGTTGTTGAGCGATGCTAAGCCACTTTCCGAAAACATCAGGATTAAGGTTCGCGCCCCAGTCATTATGACCATCAATCACGGCAGTAACGAGTTCTCCATATTCTAGAACCGTCTCTTTTCTCAAAAGATAATCCAGTGCATAAGCATAACAAGTTGCACCTAAAAAAGCACGTGGGTGGCCGTGAGTTATAAGGGTATCCTTAACGACGTCCATCATTAGTATAGTAGTATTGCGCATTTTTGCTGTCGCAATTACGTGTGGTAGAATGCGCATTGCAGCACCGTTACCACCTGCATTAAAGTAACCTCGAGTATAGTTGGATTGCCACAGCAAGAATCCCTCTTTACAGGACTTGGCAGCCTTCAGTAAAGCACCGCCACCGCCGCGCTCATAATTCAGCCAGAAGGGAAGTTCCTTTTCTGCGAGAAACTTCTCCCAGTCGCCTGCGATGATGCTTCGTGCCACAGATAGCGTCAACTGAGTATCATCACTATACTCACCGGGTAGAATCTTCTCGTCATGCCAACGCGGACTGTTAGAACTACGCGTCCACTCAACAAAGTGGTCGACGACCTTTGAACGTTTCGCCCTGTTTTTAGAGCGTGACTCATTTGGCCATCCCAGAGCGTCACCAATGGCGGTAGCCAGCATTGCTCCTTTACATTTTTCTATTTGGGTTGGTATCACCGTAGACATGGTTTAATCCTCCTCTGACCAGTAGTACTGGATCTCGTCTGGTCGACAGCCATTCTTAATCATATTGCTCCAATTCGGCGTCAACACATCTGGAGCAATGTAAAGGGCTATATGCACCATACCACACACTTTTAGCATTGCATAGACTCGTCTTGCAACGTCCTCATTTCCTACGGCGATGCCATTGATATATTGTAGCGGAATATTATCTTTTATCAATATTTCCGCTTGCCCGTCTGTTGGGCAGGAAGAGAGCATCTTCGACGACCTTGAATAAGCAAAAGTGGGAATAGAAGTGGCGAAAATAGAGTCGATGTTATCCATGTTTCCATTTATATAAGCTCCATTTGATTTACTCGCATTGCAAGGACAGAATTTTGCGTTTTTATATTTTAGTATGCTCAAGTCGACATACAGAACAACCCAATCTTTAAAAATTTTATCCGGATTATTCTGCGTAGCCTTTTTTAAGAACCATGAGTTCGGGTACTGTACAGAGCAACATACAAAATCCAATTCGCCGTCATAACGAGCCGTGTCGTTCACGTTTTTCGTATCTTGACGTATTGAATTGCTCGCCAAAATACCATTCGCAGAAGTGATGATATGCGTTAGGCTCTGCAATTTCGTAAAGTGGCATAAGCGGGTGACTTCGCGCGCTGTCAAGACATCATATACACTCATAGCACATCCTCCTCATTATGGAAATCATAGCTGTCTGAGTTCTCTGGGAACAGTGGCGACAACGTCCCGTTGTAAGTCATATAAAGCCCATATCTAGACCGAGTTGCGGCAACGTAAAGAAGTTTTATCTCGTCGGCATATGAATCCTCTTCGGAGATTGCGCTTAAAATCGCATCAGGGTCAGGGAGTTTGTCCTCTGTCAGAAATGGAATAAACACATTGTCGAATTCCAGCCCCTTTGCAGCGTGATAGGTTGCAAGGTAGACCTCCTTTAAATGTGCAAAACCAGGGGTCCATTTGTTAATCTCAGTTGCCTTACAGCTCTTGTTTTTCAGAGCAGGTAAAAAGGCATCAATATCAGCCCTATTTCTGCAGACAATTACAGTAGACGATGTCTTCCCTGTAGCAATTGCCCGTTCAACGACCCAAGCCATTTCACGCTGCTTGCTTGAGAACTTCACCAGTATAGGCTTTGGCCCTTCAGCAATCTGAGCAGTTGCCTCGACCATATCTCCATCTTGCCGCCAGTATTCATTTTCGGTTATGGCTTTCGCAAATGCCGTGATGGTAGCAGGATTACGGTAATTCACATCAAACCGCCATATCTTGTTTGTATCCACACCTGAATCGCGCCAAGACAACCGGCTGCCGTAAATCTGCTGTGCCACATCCCCAAAGAACGTAAACGAGCCACCATCGGCCACGGCCTCTACCAATGACTTGATCATCATCGGCGAGAAGTCTTGCCCCTCGTCTATAATTATATGGGTGTATCTACGTTCGTTATAATCATCCTGCAACTCGTTGAAGACGTAGAATGCCAGGTCATCCCAGTCATATTTCCGGCCAGCGGCTTCACGCAGTTCCGTGTATTTTTCGTATACTGCAAAAATCCACTTTCGGTTTACGCGTTTAATGTTGGAGGAGGCGCGACCGATGCGCTCAGCTTCTATGTATTTGTTGAGGTTCGCAAAACCAAATTTTTCTATAAAGGTAATTTCTTCGATAAAAAACTCCTTGGGGCGCTTGAAAGTTGACTCTTCCGGGTATTCCGTTTTCAAAGCTTCCATGGTTTGCTCTATGTAGTAAGCTTTTTCCTTGGGACCCAGAATTCCATTCTGGTACGGCATTTTCCCGCGGCTTTTTAAATAGCCACGGGCGAATTTGTGGTAAGTTTCGACCACAAGCTTTGACGACCTAGAGCTACTTATTCCACGCATATATTCAACCAAAGCACCATTAAATGTAACGAGCAATACTTTACCGCCATTTGGGATATTGGCAAGGTGATGAGCGCGCAGCAAAGCAATGGTTGTTTTACCGCTACCGGCAGTTCCTAAAACAACGATATGTCCTTTTGCAGGAAGAGCCATGACCTCTTCCTGCTTTCCTGTTGGCGTAATTCCAAACATCATTATATCCCCCTCTGATTGTCCTATCCCATGTAATCGAGTGTCTACGCCCGTTAAGTGTCACTTTAACTTCTCTTCACATCGGCATATATTTGTCCAGCAGTGAAATAAACCGCTAATTATGGCTCTTTTCAACAAGGTGGACGTGTTCATGGAGTATGACGTATTCAAGATGGTCTTTCCCCTGACGACGAATCCTTTCATGACCGACCTCGCGATTGAAAAGATCTATGGACAGTACGCCAAAGAGGCTTGCTTACCATAAAGACTCGTTAAATCAAACCCTGCTGTGCCATACAGAGTATGCGATCCTGTTCTGCCTGTTCTCTCTAGCGAGTTATCATGCCTTATTTACAGACAGCACAGTCGCATTGCTCATTGCCTTCTGTCTGTATCACGGCTTTGTTTTATCAAAGGTTGTGAGTATGGAAAAAAGGAGTCTGTTGGTTTTTTCTCGGGTATTTCTTTTCACCTTATTCGAGGATTGTCTATTTCAATAACTGTCTTTCTTAATAGGTCAACTAGGGTCTTCTACAATTTTCAAATCTAAAAATGCGATCCACACATCTTTTGAAGGACAATAGAAATTGAGTCCTTAGTACACAATTCACAAATCCGCTCCAGTGATTTTCTTGTAGGCATCGCAAACAGTCGATACAATAGTGTCCACTTCCTGCATTGTATTGTATCGTCCATAAGAAATGCGTATCGCAGATTTTGCTTGCTTTTCAGACAATCCCAAAGCCATCAGTACATGAGAGGAAGTTTCATTTCTCGAAGAACAACTTGAACCGGTAGATACGCAGATTCCTTTCAAATCTAATAGATGCATCAGAGACTCGCCAGATACACCATTAAAGACAATGTTGATGATTCCCGGCAAGCTATTATTCGGATCACCGTTAACAAGTATGTCGGATACTTTGGCTCGAATCCCATCAATTGTTGCTTGAACAAACTTCACCAGAGAATCTGCTATTTTGGTCATTTTGGCGATGTTTTCTTCGAGTGCATATCCCATTGACGCAATTCCCGCGACGTTTTCTGTTCCAGCACGAAATCCCATTTCTTGCTCTCCACCAAAAATGGTAGACTTCAATGGAACTCCCTCTCGTTTGTATATAAAACCAACACCTTTGGCACCATTAAACTTGTGAGCAGAAGCAGTCAGATAATCCACGCACAATTCTCTGACATTTACAGGAATATGACCGACTGCCTGAACGGCATCGGTATGGAACAAGATACCTTGTTGGCGCATATATTTTCCTATTTCTTGAATCGGTTCTATTGTACCGATTTCATTATTGGCTAGCATGATTGAGACAAGCCTTGTATCGGGGCGTATGGCATCTTCTATATCATCAAGTGAAACAAGTCCTTTATTATCAACTGAAAGATATGTAATATCAATTCCTTTTCGTTCAAGTGCACGGCATGTATTAAGTATGGAAGGGTGCTCAATTGATGATGTTATAACATGTCCATCCGTGATGGAAGAGAGAACACAACTGTTGCCTTCAGAGCCTCCCGACGTAAAAATTATTTCATTGGGTGAGGCCCAGATGGCGGATGCAATTTTACTTCGAGCTTCTTCAATAACCTGTCTGGATTTCATACCGAGGGAATAAAGACTAGAGGCATTGCCATATTGCTCCTGTAAAAACGGAAGCATTTTTTCAAAGGCATGATCCGATATTTTTGTTGTAGCAGCGTTATCAGCGTATATCAAAGCATCTCCACCTAAAAAAGAGTACAGCCTTGTGTCTTAAACTCTTCGATTTTTTCAAGCAGAAACTCTACATCAACTTCCAGATACTCTGCAAGGCAATCAAGACAGTAAAGGCGCTTAGTACCTTTACTAAGTAACTTTTTCGTCAAACCAATTTCGTTCTTAGTGAGGTTTTCTTTTCCGCAGACATAACAGACTTTGCTTTCCACAAACCTAATCCTCCTGTAATGATTGATATTCCCTAACTTTGAACAAAGGCAAGTCTTTGCCCTTGTATTCCTCATCAAGGATACCGAGTTGGTACTTTATGGTATCCCTCATTTTACGAGCTCTGTCAAGGCAATAGCGCTTGAACTCACGAGCGGTTATATCACTAGGTCTGCGAACATTTGGGAATAGCAGTTTCAAGTATGCAGTCGCTATGCGCTTGACCGCTTCTGTATCGCGCGTATCGGCTGCTTCTGGAACAATAATAAGTTCATCCACAATGGCACGATAACTCAAATCATTCCGCAACTCATGCAGAATTGAACAGAAATACTCTGAATTGAGTGCCCACCCAGAAACCTTCAAGTCATCGTTCATTCTTGGAATATTCCATCCTTTTATAAAACCGTGAAAACGCTCAATCAAGGCAGATTCGTGAAATACAGCGGGCAGCTCTTCAAACATATTACTATAGCCGTCTGCATCCATTGTTTCCATCTTTATGTTACCGCAGAGAATAACGCCTGCATTAGCAGTTCCCTCGTAATTACCGACAGTGAAAACACCTGATTCAAGATAACCCTTTAGAGCGGCTCTCATCTCATCAATATCGGTGAATGATATGGTTTGTACCTCATCAAGTGTAATAAAATCATTTCCAGAGACCAGACCTTCTTTACGCTTGCTTTGATCGTAGAACATTTTTGCTCGACTCATAACACCACCGCTCGATAGCCAACCAAAACGGCTGACACGTCCGAATAGATATGATTTTCCCGTGCTTTTTGGTGCGAGCTCAATTAGGTTCAATCGTTTTTCTACGAAGGGAAGCAGGCGGGTTAGCATTGTGAGCTTCTTTTCCTCATCACCATGATAGCCTTTCGCATTGTAGTCAACGGCTCCTAAAACCACGTCAAGCCATTCTGAAGTAGTGAATTCATTGCGGGCATCTTTGTAGTGATCAATGTCAATTGTATAAGGGCAGAAACTCTTGAAGGAAGTCAGCTTGATTTTGCCTCTATTAGCTCCTTTGTTTTTGTTTTGTGAAGATCCGAAGTCGTAGTCATCGGAGGATCTATAGCCTATTTCAACCATACCCCAGGTTTCTCGCCCACGAACCAAGACAACATCCTCAATGATTGTATCTTTGCTTGCAAGACCAAAGTCCGGAAGCGAAAAAGAAACCTCTCCAGTTTTAATATCTATATCGACAGAAACTTTGGCAAGAAATTTCACGCGTTCTCCTTCAACGATCACCTTATTCTTGATTGCTGTCCAATCGTCCTTGCGAGGCAGATACTTCCGCACGAATCGAGCTAACTCGTCTGAATCAAAATTTCCTCCCTCATCGGCAAATCTCTTCAGGAGCCAATCACGCATGAATGAAGGAAGACTTAGGGCAGAAAAGAAGTTACTTTTCTTAAGGTCTTTATACACTACCATCTCGTCGAAGCAATTTCTCAGTTTCTCAATCATTTGAAGCCTCCATCAGAACAAATCATCGAATTCTTCGTTGACTTTGCCACTCTTCCCCTGTGCTTTAACGGAAATCTGCCCGATCAGATCGTCTCCCGAATAAACGTCGGCGAGATAATTACCAGCTCGCTTTATATCGGAAAGAACTACCTTGTAGTGATGACTATCAATTGGAGAAGCGTGATAACGTTTGTGATTCAACACAACTGACAGATCTTTCAACGGTGAGTTAGAGAACAACTCTATCTCCGTTCCAGCCCGTAAGTCAACGGTTGTGAATTCTTCTACCAGTTCGACAGTTATGTTACTGTCTTTCAGTGTTAGTTCGATTATTGGAACGACGACCTCCTCAAGAGAAGCTCCACCATGAACCTCAACACAGGCCGCTCGGCTTCCTTTGAAACGTCCATAATCCGCAAGCACAAGGTATCCATTCTCTTTGGTAGCAAACGGCAGGTTATACGATCCAAAAGATTCGCAACAACGCCCGGAATACTCACCTTTGGCGTCGGCTTCATACTTTTCCTCCTTGCGTTGCAATACTGCGAGTCGGGAGGCACCATGATCACTTGCTATTAGAAAACGCTTGAAGTAACGCTTATTAAGCTCTGTAGCTGCCTTATCAAACACTTTTGTGATGGTGTCCAACTCTTTAGCAAGATGAATTGGCAATTCATTGTTCACAAAATTGTACCCGCCTTCATCATTGTGCTTCGTATCGTCTAGTTCTTTGTCCTTTTCTTTCTTGCCATGCCATGATTCGAAAAAATCTCGGTTAACCGAAGTTATGGTTGGCAAGTTCGCACGGGCGATGTATATTGAGATAGATAACCCGCGCTTGCGAGCCAACTCCGATATGAATGCCAGATACTCAACGCCAAGTGCGTCTAGCCAATAAAGATAAGTATCATGCGTGCTGAATACATCGATTATTTCATTGCGTGTGGGCAATCTGTTATACTCGCGGCTTCTAGCAAGTTTCTCTACTTTTTCCACGAAATCTGCTTCAAGAGTATTGGAGACTTTCTGATGTTTATATGCATCAAAATAATCCGTAAGCAAATCCGATAGTTCGCCACAATTAAAGACATACACTTTCAAATAATCTGCCAAACCGGGATATATGTCGGCAATCTCCGCTACAGTACCATATTTGGAAACCCAGGCAATAATCTCTTCACGCTCGGTTTTTGTATTGTCAGTAAGCTTATAAATACTTTCAGCGGTGGTCTTACGGTTTCTGACGACGAAATCGGCGATGTCAGACTCCGGGAATTCTTTAACAAGCTTTTTTCTTTCTTTGTAATATAGTGCAAACCGAGTATCGGTATGCTGTACTTCGATTATCGCGTTAAGCACGTTAGTCTTAAACTCTTCGAACCGGTCAGTTCTATCCAGTACAAAGCGTAAATAGCTATTCGAAAGTGTGTCCAATTTGCTCTTCAAGGCGATGAAGTGGAGCCAACTCTCATAATTGCCTTTCCCAACACGATCACAAAGATCTGATTCGAGAGATCTATCAAGACCATGTTTCGCAAACACTGAGTCCAGCGAGCTACCACACTGTGTCAATTCAAACAACAACTTAGCCCAACAATCGTCACTACCGCAGGAGCGGGGTAACCCAAAGTCCGGAAAGGAATGTTTTATACCCTCAAAGGCGTTGGTTATTCTGCGAACCGTAAACAGAGAATTATCGAGATTGACACTTGTGTTGACTAAAATATCTCCATGCTCGCCATCTTCGAGAGCCCTGAGAAGACTCTTAATGCCGGAGAAAGCCGACAGTCCTACAGACGGAAGAGCTAATGTAATTGATAAGTCACATTCTACTTTATCAATTATGCAGAAACGTCGATTATCAAAGCGCGGATCTGCGCGAAAATCATTTATCTGTGCAACAGATCCGCGCAAAAGTACAATAACTTTCGCTTTACCAATGTTCAGATCTTTCAGTCGTGAAAAAGTGCTCACAGCTTCACTGTTTCCGCGAAGAGCAAGGTATTCACCAAGTCCGATGACGACTACTCTTTTATCGTCCTCATTCTTATGAATAGCTTTCAGATGCCCAATCAAGCTGTCAATATTAGGCAATTTGTCATCATCACCACAATAGTCGCTTATCCTAACGAAAGAAAGCCCTAATTCCAATAGCTTGTTCTTGAAATCCATATACTGTCTATCACCAACGACAAGAAAGAAAGGTGCTGTAACGTTGGAGGACAGGTATTTGTTTACCGCTTGAATCGACATCTGCTTAGTCGCCTCCGCTTGTGATTATCTCGATGCCAACGGTCATATTTTCCCTCACAAGACGCTTAAGGTATTGCTTTAGCTGAGCATCGTCCATTTCGTCGATTTTCTTTAGAGCCTTGTCACTACCGCCAGCGTTGTATTCAGCTTCAGCAAGATGTTTTATTTTGCTTCTGACACTTGGGTTATCGCGCCATTCGTAGACGTCGACGAACAAACTTTGGAGCTTGTCCCTAACCATTTCCAGATCAGGTAGCAAGGAACTATATTCACTGAGAATATCACGCTCAAATGAGGCATTACGTTTTTTCTCGTCCGCTAGAACTTCAAATAAACTAGTTTTTTCTAGGAACTCAAGTGCCGTTGTTATTTCTTTATCAGTGGCCAAGGGTCTGTTCAGTGTATCAAAAGCTGATTTCGCTGCTGCATATTCTCTTTCCGATACACAGGAAAGTATAGGAGTTCTATAACGGCTTGACCATTCACGAGGGTTTTTCGTCCCAGTCTTTTCTTTCCAGAGATTGAACAGTTGTGTCTTAAGCTGGTTCCTGCGGAATTCCTCACCTGCAGCCTTTACTCTGGTGTTGCAGTCCGTCTTCGAGAGTTCGAACATCCCCGTCGGTAGTTTACTCTTTATCTCGCTAATCTCAGTATCACTTAAACCTTCGAGATAGGGAGAGTACATCTCAGCGAAAAACCGCTTTTCGTTATCAAGCAGGTCGCGGATTTCGATGTGATGCGCCGCCAACTCCGAAAGGAACATATTTAGTTGGTCCGGTAACACATCCGATTGCTGGTATATTTTCAGAAGTGTATCTAGGACTTTGGTGAGCGGAGGAAACTTTGCCCTTAGCGCTTCGCAAGAAATATTCACGAACTTCAACCGTTCGCGCCACTCCCTGAATGCTTCAGATCGCGAATGGGCAGTTACATTCAGAAGACTGTTGGTTTCTCTGACAAAGCCGTAATCCGTAAGAAGTTTGCGGATTTCATCCTCGCCTGTCCTCCTATCCCACAGGCAGGAATGCTTAACCTCAAACAACCTACGAATATCTGCGATTACAGTGTCGCTTGCCCCTATTTCAGTAGCAAGTGAAGGGATTCTGCCACCCTCAAATGATTTTAGGAACTTTCGCATTCCCTGCTGGCAATTTTCAATTGTAAGAAGATTCGCTAAGTTCTCTGGAAGTGTTTTCTTAGCCATAGCGATTTTGCCTATTTCAACGGCTTTTCTGTGTGCTTCGTTACCTTCTTTCTGGACGAGTTCGATATACTTCTGAACGACATCGTAAACACCATTTTCATCAACCTCGTCAAGGCACCACACAGGCAACCCAAGTCCACGCATTTTTCCGTTCACGGCAATAGCTGCTTTTCCAGCAGATGAACAAGAATTCGACGGAATAGCCCATGCTCTTTCTGTTAGCTCATAGAAAGCCATTTCCTCAGCGGTCATTTTTACAATGAAAGTCTGTTTTGGTGTCTTTCCGATATAATTGCCTAACATTTCCGCGAGTTTATCTGGTGTCATGGGTTCGTGGCCGCTAGATGAATCACTGTAACGGAATGGCTCTCCGCCGTATTCCTTTAGCAGAAACCCTGCGAGGAACGCCGAGAGATTACAGGGTGCAAAACCATATTTCTCCTCAAGGAAGTTATAGACTTTGTCGATTGAAATCTGACCCTCAATGTTAAATGCCTCTTCGATGAGTTTGTCTACCTCGATTTTAATCTTCGAAATCGCCAACATTGCAGTCGATGGATTTTTCCAATACTCATCTGTTTTCCAAACAGTACGCAAAATGTGCTTTTCTATGTTAACCACAACACCGCTTGTATTTTGCAGGATACCGCTTTTTGCACTTGCTTTTCCATTAGTAAGTTTAAATTGGTTTTCGGTGAGTCCTTGGGAAAAATCGAAAACTTCCGGAAAGCGTTTTTTTACTACGGTTTGCAGGAAACTCGCCACGCCTAGCGCATTACCGTATTTTTCGCCCTCTTGGTTTTCATAAGTGTATACGAAAAATGGACCGCTGTAAATGCGATTCTTCCAACCTTGGTCCAAAACGTGTTTTGCCTTAGCTGCATTTTCGCGTGATGTTGAGTTGTTGCTTCCGTTATGATACATAGCCATCGCTGAATAATTGACGTACTGTTCGAAATCCTCACTGCCAAGTGGAGTGGAAAGCGCATCGATAAATACAATGTTCTCGTATTGTTTATCTGCAACAGCCG
>CAZQTZ010000056.1:0-11415 GCA_964596465.1 uncultured Candidatus Bathyarchaeia archaeon
GAGGAGAAAATTATGAAAAAACTAACTAACGAAGTAATTGAGCAAAAAATTGATTTAGGGCTTTCTACCTTGGGAGAAAATGGAAAACACGCACTCTGGTTCTATCTAGAAAGCCAAAGCTTTAATTCAAAAAATGCACCCGAAAATCTTGAAGGCTTCGTACAGGCCTTAAAAAATTTTTTCGGAATAGGATATACATTCCTTGACGAAATTTTCCGGCAAAAATTAAATCAGACTATGCAAATCGACATCAATGAATATTCAAGCTTCATTGAATGCATAAATCATCTCAAGAACCATGAATAATCATCTACTAACCTCTCATATTAGAAAATCTTAGACCGAATTTAATAAACCAGCAAAATAATAGAGCTACAAAAAAGAACCCGAAAATCTATTCCATTTAGAAGTACGACCTTGCACGTATTAATAGGTTAATTATTTCCGCTACCTCATGTTGATTTATTCCCAACTTAATAGGTAAGTCCTCCTTTTTGTCATACAAAATAACATATTTTTCCTCGCCATCGGCATCTACAACAAAATCGAACGCTTCTCCTATTCTATTGAGGTAATTATTCGCAAGCGCATTTGTTGCTTGAGATAGTAAGTTAATGATGGTTTTTGTTTCACTTACCTTGAATTTAAGTTTGAATGCTTTACCAATGAAAAAGTCCTTTCCATAAAGCTGAATAGATATATCGCTGTAATTGAACTGTACCACAAAATTGGATGTTTCTCCAACAAACTTTATCGATTTTCTTGTTTTAAAGGGTCTGGATTGCTTGTTTGTAATGGTTTGTTTAAGATAGCCTGTTTTAACAACTCTTTGAACTTCTTTGCTTTTTGGGCTTACTCCTGTTATACTTCTTACGAAATCCTCTGTTCTTTTTCTTTCCCTAAGTACTTCATCATCAGAGAGAAAATTTGGATTTGTCCTTGCTCTACTCAAGCAATACCCACAATTGAACAATAGTAGACTAATTTTTATTCTATATGCATTACAAATTAAGATGAATTGTATCGAGGTTACTTGAAAAATTATATGAACGTTTGTACCAACAATTGGACTTATATGTTTCCTGTTTTGAATAATACAGACATTGGGAGTTTAAACACTTGGGTCCAGCGCAGGAAGAGGAGACACAACTAGAATATGCTCTTAGAGGTAAAGCTTGGAAAGTTTATTGGCATCTTTTAAAATGTGGTCAACCTCAGAGTGTTCGTGATGTTCAGAGGGCGTTACGTTTCAGTAGCCCAAGTGTAGCTAATCACCATTTAGAACAATTACGTGAATTAGGTTTAGTTGAGAAACAGGAGATTGGCGGACACTATTTTCTAGTGGGTGAAGTTAAGATCGGAGTTTTACGGCATTACGTGAAGCTTGGAAAAATTCTCTTTCCAAGATATTTCTTCTATGCCGCATTCTCTACAACTTTTTATTTAGCGTATCTTCTTCTTTTTGTTCAAAGCTTGACAAGGGATAGCCTTTTCGGAATCCTATTCGGAGCCATCGTATGCATAATATTCTGGTATGAAGCGATCAGAATATGGGCTATGCGGCCGTACTAACTCTTAGAACAACCTGTACTGAGGCTTAGCATAAAATAAACTCACAACTAAGTATAAGCTATAGGTGAACATTGATGGTTCAAAACGAAATCAGAAAAAAGGCCAGAATTTACGGCTTTGTCGGAATTCTCTCAGCTATGATCGTTGTAGCGATGATCTATAGCTTAGGAGCAGGTCCGATGGTCATATCGCCCAATCCTTCTCCGCAGCCAAGTGGTTCGCCACCACCGACTGAATTGCCGCCAAATAACGTTCAGCCTTCACCCATGCTAACATTTTCTTCATACGACGAACTAAACACCTTCTTAACAAACAACGCAAACGCTGGTTCATTTAATGCAGCTACAACGGCAGATGGTAGACCCATGCCTATGCCTACAACTACGCCCGCCCCAGCTTTTTCAGTACCTGCATTAGGAGTAACTGAAGCAACACAAGACACATCCAAAGGAATAGGGGGTTACTCGATTACTAATATCCAAGTTGCTGGAGTTGATGAGGCCGACGACGTGAAAACAGATGGCAAATTCATTTACACAATAGCCAATAACATAGTTTATATCCTAGATGCTGGCGCAACAAATCCGCAAGATGCTAAAGTTATCTCTAAAATAGAGACCAACAACACTTACTTGTCTGGAATTTATCTGAGCACAGACGGAACTAAGCTTGCTGTACTCGGAAACAAGTACGTGGATTATATTTATGCTGTTGAAAAAGAAAGGGACTTAATTTTGCCCCCCTACTGGAACACTCCTTCAACATTCGTCAGAGTTTATGATGTTTCAGATAAAGCAAACCCGATTATGGTTAGAAATTTCACAATAAGTGGAACCTACTTTAACTCAAGAATGATAGGCGATTATGTCTATGCTATAGTAACCGAAAATGTCTATCGTAGTAATGACGGAACAGCTAACCTGCCATTAGTTACCACAGAAACAAAAACTTCTAACATTGACGCAACAAGGATATTTTATGTTAACTCTTATGATAGCTATTACACTTACACAACTGTTTTCAGCGTTAATATTTTAGACAGCGCCAAATCACCAAGCAACACAACCATTATGATGGGCGGAACCAGCGATATGTATGTCTCCGCAAAGAACATTTACATAGTCTCTCCAAACTGGAGTAGCGAAAACCAATACACTACAAACATTTATAGAGTAAGCATAAACCAAGAAAACTTGGAAGTTGAAGCTAAAGGATCAGTCTGGGGAAACCCAATTAACCAATATGCAATGGACGAATACAATGGAAACTTTAGAATAGCAACTACAATGTGGTTTGAAGACAACGCAACCACAAAAGATGGTGCAGTCTTTAAAGTTAGCCGACAAATGAACAGCATCTACGTATTAAATGAAGACCTAACCGTTATAGGTAAACTAGAAGGATTCAAGAAAGACGAAAGCATCTATTCAGTCAGATTTGCTGAGACTAAATGCTACGTTGTAACATTCAAACAAATCGATCCGTTCTTCGTAATCGATATGAGCAACCCCGCTGCACCAAAAGTAGCTGGAGAACTAAAAATCCCCGGATACTCAAGCTATCTGTATCCGATTGACGAAAATCACCTTATAGGCATTGGTAAAGAGAACGGTACCCTTAAGCTATCCTTGTTTGACGTCACAAACATAAACGCGCCAGCAGAAACCGCCAAATACACAGTAGAAGCTAGTTACTCTGACTCAACAGCCCTCTATGACCCGCATGCATTCTTATTTGACAGCCAAAGACAATTACTAGTAATTCCAGTTTCAATCAATGGAGGAAGAATAATTCCGCTTCTTTCAAATCAAGATTCATTAGTAACATCAAAGGCTCTTGACTACTGGCAAGGCGTATATGTGTTCAATGTAAATTCAGAAAGTGGGATTACATTAAAAGGCACAGTAGCTCAAATAGAAAATGAAAACACCTTGTGGGTAAGCAGATCACAATACATCGGCAACACGCTATATACCTTCTCAAACAGCAGAGTGCAACTCAACAACTTTGAGAATCTAGCATTCCTAGCACAAATCGACCTAAAATAAACTCCTCTTCTTTTTCTTTCCCATAACCTTTTTTTGAAAGCAACTCTGGCGAATATTCCTTGCTAATATTAAATTAAAGAGCAAAAAAATCCCTCTACGCGTTGAAAGAATATTTTCTTACTTTAAAGTCAAATAAGGTTCCAACTTAAATAATCGTTTAGCGCCATCTACTTCAATATGGGGCTTTCTAATCAGCTTCGAGGAAAAAACGCTGTCTTATCAGGCAATTTTTTAATCCTAATTATTTCCTGGATTTTAATGTATTCTACTCAACCTATCCCAGATACATATTCGAGTTTGTATTATTTGAGTTTAGGCGCTACGCCTTTTCTATTATCAGTTATGTTTTTCGCAGGCTCTTTAGCAATTGCATTTGTACAATTTCCAGGCGGCTATCTTGCGGATAAACATGGAAGAAGATGGATAATAGCCACAATGTCATTTGGGTTAGCATTAGGTTATCTATTTTTCATTTTTGCCCCCTCGTGGCATTTTATAATCTTAGGTATGATATTGCAAAACTTATGCTGCGTTTACACTCCAGCATTGATGTCGATGATGCTAGATTCACTTGACCCGGATAAAAGAGGAATTGGTTTCAACTTTCAAGCCGTTCTTACAAGTCTAATTATGCTTCCTGCGCCGTTAATTGCCGCCGTGTTAGTCTTAGTAGATGGAGAATATTTATCGCCCCAGTCAGACTTTGGTATGCGCATCGCTTACTCAATAGTACTAGTAGCATACATTATAGCTGCTTTTCTGCGACTAAAATTGAAAGAAACATTAGTTTCTAACGGAGAAAATGCTAGCCCAAATATCCTGCAAGCGTTCCGAGATTACCCTAAGGTTGTTCGGGAAAGCTGGCATGTTTGGAGCAAAGTTCCAAAATCAGCATATTACCTTTTCTTAACCACAATAGGGATAAATGGGATAGTATCAGGTTGCCAAATCTTCTTTGTGATATATGCAACTGAAATTCTCAAAATAACAGGTTCGCAATACGCAATAATCATGGTCTTTATGTATCTTAGCATAGCCCTTCCAGTATTACTGGTCGGCTTTAAAATGGACACTATGGGTAGAAAGCGGTTTTTAATTTTTGGATATTTATTATATATTCCCGCGATGCTGCTTTTTGTGGTTGCAGATTTCTATATCCTGTTAGTCGCGTTCTTTCTTTTTGGTTTAGGCAATATGCTACGTGTAAATAGTAGCCAGGTGCTAGTGGGAGATTTAATTCCACGTGAATTACGAGGTAAAGCCATAGGCTTTTTACATTTCTTCTTATATCTAACTCAAGCGTTAATCTATTTGCTCGCAGGATTCCTTTATTCTTATGTTTCACCTCAACTGCCTTTTCTGCTATTAGCTGCAATATCCTTACCCTTAGCATTGATAGTATTTTTCAAGATTTCAGAACCAAAAATCAAACAATTATAATCATATAAATTCAGTAACCTGATTTCTAATATTACCAGATTAAGAATACCGATTATAAGAACAGAATTTCTGGATAATAAGATGCATCGACATGTATAGTACATAAAGGTTATTAGGCATAATAAGCCACAACGTATTAGTTTTTTGACATAGGTGCTAGGGGGCACAAAAATGCAGAAATCTCATACAGAAAAACCCACAACTAAAGGAGCAGAAATCATGCACAGAATTTTATCTAAGCAAGAGGTTGCGCCTCAAGTTAAGCAAATGACGATATTTTCTCCTGAAATCGCTCAAAAAGCTCAAGCAGGTCAATTTGTAATATTAAGGGTTAATGATGAAGGTGAAAGAATCCCCCTCACACTTGCAACGTGGAATAAAGCTGAAGGGACAATCACACTAATTTTCCAGGAGATGGGTGTATCCACAAAAAAACTTGCTGAATTAGAACCGGGCGATAATATTTTAAATATTGCAGGTCCTCTTGGGAGTCCAAGTTGCATAAAGAATTACGGAACAGCAGTAATTGTATGTGGAGGAATAGGGACCGCAGCAGCTTACCCTATCGCTAAAGCCCTTAAAGAGGCAGGAAATAAAATAATTTCTATAATCGGAGCAAGAAACGAAAAATTACTTATTTTAGAAAAGGAAATGGAAGAAATCTCCGATGAAATTTACATATCAACCGATGATGGGTCAAAAGGACAAAAAGGATTCGTTAGCGACGTATTGAAATCACTTATTTTAAAAAATTATCCGATAAACATAGTTTATGCTATTGGCCCTCCAATTATGATGCGAGTAACAGCAGATGTTACTAAACCGTACGGAATTAACACAAGAGTCAGCTTAAATCCGATAATGGTAGATGGCATGGGAATGTGTGGAGCCTGCAGAGTAACTGTGGCAAACACAACCAAATTTGCCTGCGTCGACGGACCAGAGTTTGATGCTCATACCACTAATTTTGACGAATTAATGAAAAGATTAAGATTATTTTCAAGTCAAGAAAAAACAGCTGTAGAATCGTATGAAAAAACCAGAGGATTATGTAAATGCCAGAAAAAATAGATAAATCCCCTGCTGCACCCAAAGATCGCAAATATCCTGTGGAGATGGCTAAGCAGGACCCAAAAATTCGCATACATAACTTTGACGAGGTAGCTCTCGGTTATACCGAAGAAGAAGCGATAAATGAAGCCTCAAGATGCTTAGCCTGTTTACGGCCTCAATGTATCTATGGTTGCCCTGTAGAATTAGACATTCCCGCATTTATCAAATGTATCAGAGAAAAGAACTACTCAAAGGCAATAGCTATTGTTAAGGAAAAAAACTGTTTGCCCGCTGTCTGCGGAAGAGTATGCCCACAAGAGACGCAATGCCAACAAATGTGCATTCTTACTAAGAAGAAAATACCTGTAGAAATCGGCCGTCTTGAAAGGTTTATCGGGGACCTTGAACTAAAAAAAGGATTGCACACACCAAAAACAGCGAAACCTACTGGCAAAGAAGTTGCAATAATAGGAGCTGGCCCCGCAGGATTAACAGTTGCAGCTGATTTAGCCTTACTAGGCCATAAAGTAGTAATTTTTGAAGCACTGCACACTGCAGGAGGCGTACTTGTCTATGGTATTCCGGAATTCAGATTACCAAAGAAAATCGTTCAATCTGAAGTCGATTATATCAAAACCCTTGGAGTAGAATTACGAACAGACGCCATGGCTGGAAAACTCTTCACAATTGATGAGCTTTTCCAGAAAAACTTTGACGCAGTTTTTATCGGAACCGGAGCAGGTTTACCTCAGTTTCTTGGAATACCCGGAGAAAACCTATGTGGCATCTACTCGGCAAATGAATTTTTAATAAGAGTAAATCTTATGAAATCGTATAAATTCCCTAATTATGATACCCCGATAAAAGTTGGTAAACGTGTTGCTGTAATAGGTGGAGGTAACGTTGCTATGGACGCAGCGAGAAGTGCCTTGCGGATGGGCGCTGAGCAAGTTCACATAATCTATAGAAGATCAAGACAAGAATTACCTGCAAGACATGAAGAATTTGCTAATGCCCAAGAAGAAGGCGTCATATTTGAATTTCTATCCACCCCCAGCAGATTTATTGGAGATGAGCAAGGGTGGGTGAAAGGAATTGAACTTCTCCAAATGCAACTCGGTGAAGCAGATGCATCTGGCAGACGAAGACCAGTACCTGTTCCTGGTTCAGAAACCACGATAGACATAGATACAGTAATAGTTGCTATTGGAAGAACCCCAAACCCGATAATTCAAAACGAAACCAAAGGACTCAAAACAACAAAGCATGGTACAATAGAAGCTGACAAAGAAACAGGAAAAACCAGCTTAGAAGGTGTATACACCGGGGGCGACATAATGACTGGGGAAGCAACAGTAATCAGCGCAATGAACTCAGGTAAAAAAGCAGCACGAGCAATCCATGATTATTTAATGAAAAAATAAAAACCGCCGCAAACAATGAAGCCTGAATAAAAGCATCAGCAATAAATCCGCTTTTAGCATTCAACACTTATATCCATTAAGATAACCTCTTTTTATTTTAATTCCTCGTATAATTTGGGTTGAAACTTTAAATAGATAGGTAATTACGTTTCAAAGCAGAAACTTTGAGAAACGGAAGAATCAAAATGACGCTCGTGAAAATCCGCGATATTATTGAAGGTAATTATGCAGAAAAAAATGTTACAATACGAGGCTGGGTCTACCGTAAACGAGAAGGAAAAGAACTTATCTTCTTGCTCATTAGAGATTCATCAAGTTTTATTCAATGTACAGTTAAGAAATCCAGTCCAGCATGGACCGCGGCAGAAAAAGTAACAATTGAGTCATCTCTTATTTTGAGCGGTATAGCTAGACCAGATAAAAGGGCACCGGGCGGATTTGAGATATCAACAGAATCCGTCTCAATAATCGGGTTAGCCAACGTTTTCCCTATATCAAAAGATAAAAGTGAAGAATTCATCAGAGATATGCGTCATCTTTGGCTGCGAAGCCGAAAAATGAGCCTTGTCAATAAAATCCGGGCTAAAGTCTTAGAATATGCAAGAGAATACTTCCAGAAAACAGACTATACTGAAGTTTCACCTCCAATGTTTATAAGTGCAGCAGTTGAAGGAGGAAGCACCCTATTTGGGTTAAAGTATTTTGATCAGAATCTTTACCTGACCCAAAGCAGTCAGCTCTATCTTGAAATCCTGATTTATTCCTTAGAAAAAGTCTACTGTATTGCTCCATCGTTCCGCGCTGAAAAAAGCCGCACAATAAGGCACTTAACAGAATACTGGCACATAGAAGGCGAATGTGCATTCGCAGATATGAACGATTTAATCAAATTTGAAGAAGGCTTAATGGAGCATATTTGTAGACGCGTTTACGAAACATGTCAAAAAGAATTTTCTGAGCTAGGCGCAGACATTAGCAAACTTGCCCAAGTAAAAATTCCCTTCCCAAAAATCACTTATGCAGAAGCAATTGACCGATTAAAAATTAAGAATCCCGCCTTAAAATGGGGCGACGACTTAGGCTACGAAGATGAAAAAGTCTTAGCAGAAGAATTCGGTAAACCCTTTTTTGTTTATGATTACCCTACCGCCATTAAAGCATTCTACTGCAAAACCTACCAAGATCGACCGGAAGTCGCTTTATCAGTAGACATGATGGTTCCAAAAATAGGGGAAATATCCACAGGCGGACAAAGAGAAGAAAACGAACAAATACTCATTAAACGAATGCAAGAACAAGGACTAAAGCCCGAAGACTACGAATGGTATCTGGACCTAAGACGATACGGAACTGTTCAGCATTCTGGTTTTGGCATGGGCCTTGAAAGACTGCTGACTTGGATGCTTGACCTAGAAAACGTCATGGACGCCATTCCGTTCCCAAGAACAACCCGTAGATTCTACCCATAAAAAACCAAGATAGAACCAAATACACACCTACCCCCTCAATCTGTAACCCAGGTTCTTTTTTGAGGAATTCTTTTCAACTTTATAGATAAGAAACTAAGTGTATAACCACACAGATAAGATAGGTTTGCTGGAGCTTTGACGGAGGAAGATTTTCGGAGAGAGAGAAGAAAATCCAACACAACTGCTAAGAAGTGTTAACCGTCAGCGCTCTTTCAGCCCTTTTACTCTCTTCAATCGCGACCAAGATTTTATTGTTGTATCGGAAAGACGTTCAAGTAGACAATATTAAGCATTGCCATCGACATTAACCGTGATTTTCAACAAACACCATACCTAAATTAGTAGGTATTCCCAAATTCTCCCCAAATTCGTAAATCGAAATCTCAACAACCAAATCAACAAAACACACTAAAACAAATTCTTCAAGTTGCAACATTTAATGATGTAAATAATTTACTATTCAGATGTTTAAAACGCTTTTTATACGCTGAAAGAACAACTAAAGAGGTTTTTTCACTTGTTGTTCTTTTGTTATTTGTTCGAAAGAGCTAAATGGGATGCTGTGTCTTTTGATAAAAAACTGTCGAGCTAGAAAGTTGTTATGATTGATAAGAAGATTGTTCTTTGTGGCGTTCTGGTCGGGGTTTATCTTAATGTTTTGGCTGTTTTGCCCTTTCTAAATCTTGATTATTTTGTGTGGATTGCCGTGTTAACGGTTTATTCTGTAATAAGTTTTCCTTTGGTGGCTTACTTTTGGGATTTATCGGATTTGGCTTTTCTTGCGAGGATACGTTTCTTCTTCCTTGGCTTTGGCTTAATCTCGGCGGCATTTTCTGTTTTATATTCTACTATGTTTTTTATTGGGGATTTTGAATCTTTTTTTGTTGATAACTCGATTATTTCTTTGGTTAATGGGCTTCCGGTTGTTGGCTTTTTAACTTCTTTAGTTATAATTAGTTTATTTTTTTTAGCAGGGCAATCACGATATCCGAAAACTGGGAATCTTAACTGATGTTGTAGATTTGTGAATGATTAGGATATAGCTTGGTAGATGTAGTTGATATTGTCTAATACTTTTTCTGCCCCTTCTCTTATCAGCGAGTCCTTTAATCGATTCTGCAAAATTCCAGGCGGGATGCATCCGATGGGGCGAACTCTGGCGTTTTTAGCAGCATTGATGTCATCTATGCTATCTCCGATATAGAATGCTTTTGTCTTGCCCATTTTTTCTAATGCGAGTTTAATCGGGAAAGAATCTGGTTTAGCTTTTTCCGGAGGGTAATCCTCCATAGCTACAACTACGTCGAAAAACTTTTCTAAGCTAAATTTTTTAAGTGTAAAAAAAGCTTCTTCTCGGGGTCTTCCGGTTACAATACCTAATGCATATTTTGTTTTAAGATTTCTTAACAACTCAGTTGAAAGGAGCCATTTTTCGTTTTCAATAAATCCGTTTTTTCCTTCTCTTCCTCGATAGAATTCTTGGAATCTTTTCACTATCTCCGTTTTGGGAACCGCTTTGCCTCTGCTGATTAGAATGGCTTCGGTTAAATCCCAGTCGTTATTGTATCCTCCTTTCTCTTTTAACCTTTGAATATCTTTGAGCAAGGCTCTTTTTCCCGAGAAAAATCGTACTGTTTCTTGGATGGCCTTGCGATAAGAAGAAGTCACATCAACAAGTACCCCATCCATATCAAATAAAATCGCGTAATCTTCAGATTCTCCATTAACTGTCAATTTGCTTTCAGATTTCTTATCTATTGCAGCTTTAGGGATTTTTTGCTTCAAGCATTTCACCATAGGATCCTATGATAATGGGTTAAATAATCCAGTTGTCACGATTTGTATCTATAGTATCTTTTGTTATTATTTGCTTTCAGATTTTTCTTTAAATTCTGCAAGTAGTGCTTTTTTGAATTTTTCCGCTAAATTCTCATCTACTTTATTCTGAGTAACTGGTTTGCCTAATTCCAGAATTGCCTGTAAATCTATTGTTGATTCTGCAGTTTCAACGGCTTTTGCGCAGAATTCTTCATACTTGATTTCGACTTCAGGGATTGCTCCTCGTCCCTCTAGATTAATGTACGGAACTATACCTAATAGTTCGACTCCTGCATTTTCATAACTACGCTTTAAGAGTTGCTTAAGTTCATCAGTTAGGTAGCTTGTATGTACCTTATTCAGTATTACACCTACGGTTTTTATCCCTAGTTTTTTCAATATTTTTACGTAGTTAAGCGTACTAACCAGAGCGCCTTCGACGCCTTCTTTGTTTGCGCTGGCGATAATCACTGTTGGCAAACCAAGTAAAGCTGCCACCTCAGCTGTTGAAGATGGCTTCTTTATATCCTTATTTAGCAATCCAGTAAAGGCACTCATTGCCCCCTCAACTATTACAAACTCGTAATCTTC
>CAZQTZ010000057.1:0-11300 GCA_964596465.1 uncultured Candidatus Bathyarchaeia archaeon
ACCCGCGACCATTACCTTACCAAGGTAACGCCCCACCGGGCTAGGCTACGAAGGCGCTTTATAGTGGTTCTCTCTGAAAGAACATTACTTTAGGCATAAAATGCTTACGGTTTCTATTCTATAAACTGTAGGTTTTACGCATCATAGACTGAAGTTAGGCTGTTTAGGTGGTTGATCCTTTCTTTGAAAGAAGGATGTGTTATGATGCTGACAAAGCTACCGACCATACTGGCAAATCCGAAGGATTTTGATGAAGTTTTAAGGCTATGTATTTTTGTTAATGCCGCTGTTAGTTTTTTAGGGTCAACTAAGTATAATGCAGCGTTTTTATCGGCTTCTAATTCGACGTTTACATCAATGCGTCGTAATATTCGCGGGAGGGAAAAACCCCAGCAGATGAGGAATATGATGGAGAAAGCTAAAATTTCAAATGAGGGAAAAAAGGCGTAAACTACAAATGGGAATATGCCAAAAACAAACCACATGCTTGCAAAGATTAAATTTCTGAAACTTGCTGATCTAGATTCTCGACCTAAATCCATCAAATGGCCAACCTCATGAGCTAGAGTTGCTTCAACGTCCTCATAATCGAATTTTCCCTCGCGCCATAAATCCAGCAGATTTTCGCCAACTGTTACACGCCTTTGAAAAATGTTTACACTTGCTAGTTGTTCACGTTTAGAGATATGCAACTCGGGGGTTATAGACAGGTTTGCTTTTTTTGCTAAGTCTTTAAGTATCTGTTGTAAGGTGGCTACCTGTTGGCTATACAATCTTACGCCTCAATTTTTTTGTAGCAATTTCTAATTATTTTATAACTAATTGCTTTTAACCCTGTCGTTACCGAACCGATACAACTTCTAATATAAAGTATGATTTGAAGGGTCTATGAGATATTCTTTTTTGGAGTGGATGATGCGTTTTTTGCCCACACACGACACGTACCCTCCATGCTAACCATACATGCGCCTACGGGGTTTTGGGGTGTGCATGTATGAAGAAATAATGGGCACGAGTCAGGTTTTATTTTTCCTATTACTACAAGATGGCATTTACATCCGGGTTGAGAATCCACACCATCGACAAGTTTAATTCCATACTTCTTTAAGGCATCATAATCTGAAAATGCTTGTTTTAGAACCAAAGTAGAAGCTGGAATAATACCAAGTCCTCTCCATTTACCATCGACAACATCAAAAACGTCGTTAATTAGCTTCTGAGCTTTCAAGTTCCCTCCCCAATGAACCCCACGCTTATATTCGTTCTCTAAACGAGGTTTACCTTCGCTTAACTGTTTAACTATCATGTAAATAGCAAAAAGTAAATCTAAAGGCTCAAAACCAGCCACCACAGTAGGTAAACCATAGCGCTCTGGAAACATGGCATAAGGTTTTACCCCGATAATTGTACTTACGTGCCCAGGAGCAATGAAACCGTTCAGATTCAAATCAGACATCTTCGCAAGTAACTCCATCGCAGGCGGAACAATCCGATGAGAAATCAAGAAACTCAGATTTTTGACAGGTTCCTTACTTACTTCAATTGCTGTGGAGGGGGCAGTTGTTTCAAAACCGACTGCAAAGAATACGAATTCTTTGTTTGCTTCGTTTTGCGCTAGTTTCACAGCATCCTCAGTGCTGTACACTATCCTAACATCTGCACCATCGGCCTTTGCATCTATAAGTGAACCATTTGAGCCGGGAACGCGGAGAACATCCCCAAAACATGTAATCACAATGCCTTTCTTGGCTAGCTGAATAGCAGCATCAACTTCTGAAGCAGGTAGAATACATACTGGACAGCCTGGACCAGCAATAACTTCAATATTATCTGGTAATAAACTGCGTATACCAAAATGAGATATGGTCCATTCGTGGGTTCCGCAAACATGGCATATTTTGGTAAGTTTGTCTTTAGGGAGAAGAGCGCTTATTCTTTCAGCTATACGCTTTGCCATTTCGGGATTACGGAAATTCTGCACCAAAGCAATCAAACCTTTTTTTATTCTTGTTCGGTTTGAAGAAGTTCTTCCCATACGCTCAGGGTTTCTAAAGCCTCTTTCTTATCTAGACTTTGTATAGCGTATCCTGCATGAACTAGAACATAATCACCTACTTTAACTTCAACAAGCGATATATTCACTTCCCGTAAGACTCCTTTTCCGAAATCCACTTGGGCTTTATCGCCGTTTATAGCGGTGATTAGTGCCGGAATTGCCAAACACATAAGAATCGACAAATAAACCCATGCGAACGATGATAAAAAGAAATTGGTTTAAAAGTTGCCAAATGCACCTACGATTGCTTGCCCAAAGGAGACTCCACCATCACCAGGAGGAATCGACTCATGCACTACAAACTCTAAACCGGCTGACTCGACTGTTTTACGCATGATTTGGGCGAGTAAAATATTAACCGCTGTACCACCTGAGAAACCGACTACTCTCAAATTTTGCTCGAGAGCTTTCTGAATCGCCAAAGAAGCTAATCCTTTTCCTAAATAAGAATGAACCGAGTAAGCTAAATCAGCGTTGGAGAATTTTGCGCGGTTTTCAAAAACCTCTAAGAGAAGCTCCGAAGTGTTCAATACATTTCCCGATATTATCGGGGACAAAGCTAGAACATCTTTACCTTTAATTGCTATAGATTCAAGTTTCATAGCCGCCTCTCCCTCATAGGTCCGCTCAAAACAGACGCCTAAAATAGCCGAAGCAGCATCCAAAACTCTACCCAAACTTGTAGTCTCGGGCATAGAATTATTCTTCTTAAGTTGATTGAGAATGATATGCGCCTCGACCTCGCCATGAGGCAGGTTAACACTGTTTTCTATTACCCAAGAATCGATGTTGATTTTCTTATTTAGAATCCCAGCAGCTATGCGCAGCGGGTATTTTGTGGCTATATCACCTCCCAGCAGGGGTTGCGCCTCAAGATGCCCTAAGCGGGTAAAGTCTTTTGACCCATATGAACTTAGAAGAAGTTCGCCTCCCCATGCTTTTCCATCGATGCCATAACCATAACCGTCGCATGCAATGCCCAACATTTCACTTATGTCATGTTCAGCCATTATTGCAGCTATATGGGCGTGGTGATGTTGCACTTGGATTAAATTACAATTGTTGGATTGTGCAATTTCCTTTGCAAGGCTAGTTGTTGTGAATTTTGGATGCAAATCACAGGCAACCACATCGATGTTTGTGTTTGTTAAGTATTTGAGGTGCTGAGTAGCATCCTGAAGAAATTTGCGGGTTTCTAGGTTTTCTACATCACCGATATGCTGGCTTAGGAAAGCTTTGTCTCCATTTAAAATGCAGGAGGTATTGTTGAGTTCGCCGCCTAAAGCGAGAACGCAGTTTTTTGCCTTTCTTTTAATCAATATTGGAGCTGGAGCGTATCCTCTGCTTCGTCTAACAAAAACTTTGCGACTATTATGAACGCGTAGAACTGAGTCATCGCAGCGTTGAGCAATTTTTCGATTATGGAACAGAAAATAGTCCACTGTCTTATTCATCGTTTTAAGGGCTTCATTGTTGTCATTGATTATAGGTTGATTGGTTGGGTTAGCACTTGTCATCACAAAAGCTTCATCATCGACCTGATCAAAGAGCATATAATGCATTGCAGAATAAGGCAACATAACACCTATATTATGCAAATGGGGCGCAACCAATTCAGAAAGAGTGTAATGAGGGTTTTTATTTAGAAGAACTATTGGCCTAGCAGAAGACGATAAAAGCTGTTCTTCCTTGATGTTCATTTCAGCAAACGATTTAACAGCAGCTATATTTCGAGCCATAACTGCAAATGGTTTATTACGACGATGTTTTGAATCCCGAAGATCAGCTAGGGGTTTTTCTTTTGTTACTGATGCTGCAATGTGAAATCCGCCATAGCCCTTGACGGCAACTATATTACCTTCAGCGAGTAGCTTACCTGCTTCTCGAACTGGATCTGAAACTTTAACAAATTCTCCCTTAGAAGTGGTAAGGTAGGCTTTTGGTCCACAATTGGGGCATGCCACTGTCTGAGCATGAAAACGTCGGTTAGCTGGATCAACATATTCTTTTCCGCAAAATTCACAAAGAGAAAATTCTTTCATAGTTGTATTTTCACGGTCATAAGGTAAACGTTCAATAATTGTGAATCGTGGTCCACAGTTGGTACATGTTATGAAGAAATATTCGAACCGTTGGTCCTTAGGGTCGCGTAATTCCACTAGACAATCGTTACAGGTAGCAATGTCAGGGGGGATAACAGAACCTGACTGCTCAGCTTGCTGAGAACTCTGATAAATCGTGAAGTTAGAAAACTCGTTTTTACCCGTTAGAACTGCCTTTTTGATACTATGGATTTGGGATTGTTGAGGCTTCTGCTCTTGCAGGTCTCTTAGAAAAGCGGTTACTGCGGATTCCGAACCTTCTAGTAAGATATCTACACCTGCATCGCTCATATTGCGTACGTATCCATTCAAACCAAGCTTCAATGCTGTTCGGTAGACAAAGGGACGAAAACCTACACCTTGAACTATACCAGTAATTGTGATTTTGATGCGCAACTTATGGCACTCTTAAACTATTCTAGAAGTATTCATATAAATAATAACCATAAAAACAGTTTTCAATCTAGCAGATGTATCTCTCGTCACTTCAGTACACTTTCTGAGGAGATGAAAAAATAAAAATTCAGATGCCGACTTAAAGCATTCGCCTTAAGATTTTTCCAGCGGGATTGAAGGGCAGCTCTTTACGTAACTCCACATCACGTATTGCTTTGTAGGGAGCCACTTTAGAATTAACAAATACTTTCAACTCCTCAATAGTAATCGAGCTGTTTTCCTTAGGCACTATAATTGCCTTTGGAACCTCACCAGCCACAGCATCAGGTTTGCCTACTACCGCGCAGATTTTCACATCAGGGTGTTCACAAATGATTTCTTCCAATTCTCTGGGGTATATACTATAGCCTTTGTATTTGATTATGTCTTTTTTACGGTCAGTTAAATAATAGTAACCGTTGGCGTCTTTGCGCGCTAGGTCTCCTGTATAAAGCCAGCCATCGCGCAGGGCCATAGCGGTTTCTTGCGGATTTTTCCAATAACCCTGCATAACTTGTGGTCCTTTAATAACGAGTTCGCCTACTTCTCCAGTTGATAGCGATTTTGTACCTGTTTCAGCGTCCACGATTCTAGCTTCAGTACCCAAAAGGGGAAGACCTATTGACCCCATGTTCACGGTTCTTAGAGATTCGTCTACTGGGTTGCAGTGTGTAACAGGTGAGGCTTCAGTTAAACCATAACCTTCAATCAGAAGTTCGCCTGTGATTTGGATGAATTTCTTTTGGATTTGAACTGGAAGAGGAGAGGCACCTGAGATGCAGACTCGCAGAGAAGACAAACAGAACTTGGATAGTTCAGAACAGGAAAGCAGACTTTGATACATAGTCGGTACACCGCAGAAAATCGTCACATTGTGTCGTTGAATGGCATACAAAGCTTTACCGGGTTCGAAGCGGGACAACAATACTATTTTTGCGGCTAAAGCAATCGGTACGTTAAGGCTAGTAGTTAAACCATAAATGTGGGATAAGGGTAAAGTCGCAAGGAAAACTTCTTTCCCCTGAAGGCCTTTTATCCAGGCGGCAAATGCCATAGCATTAGCAACTAAGTTTGCGTGAGTCAGCATAGCTGCCTTAGTTGTTCCAGTGGTTCCACCTGTGTATTGCAGTGCGGCTAAATCTTCATCAGAATTGATAAAAATTTTAGGGAGAGTTATGCTAGATTTGAGGAGGGCCTTAAAATTAGATATTTTTAAACCAAATTTTTTATTATAATTAATCCCGCTCGACGAAGGTTTTTCTTCTAAGCAAGTAAGTATTATCTTTTCTAAACGGGTACTTTGATAGATTTTTTTGATAATTGAAAAAAGTGAATTTGAACTTACTATTAGTTTTGCTTCTGAATCTATTAGCTGATGCTCAACTTCACGTTCTTTATGCAGGGGATTTATTGCTGTTACTATTCCGCCAGCTTTTAAAATACCAAAGTAAGCGATTATAAACTGAGGACTATTAGGTATGAAAATTGCTACCCGATCACCTTTTTTGATGCCTAAATCTACAAGTGAAGCCCCAAAATGATCCGAAAACGAGTTTAATTCACAGTAGGAAATATCTCGTTTCATATAGGTTATCGCTATTCGATTTGGGTACAACTTTGCTGTTTGTGAGAGAATTTCAAAAAGAGGAACCTTTGGATATCCTGTTTTATTAGTCATTTGAATTAAATTTGATGGGTTTTGGGTGTTGTCTTGGTCAGGCATAGGGATATTGCCATTTCTATTTAAGAGTAATAGAATAATAATGCTTTTGAAATATTATATTGAATGCGATGCTTTGCGAGATAGCAAAGTTTATTTGAAAAATTGAGTAAATATAACCAAATATAGTTTTAAGATTAAAAATCTTCCGTTCTTCTGCCTCTTTTGCTAAAAGGAGAGCAATAGCGTGATAAAGTACATTCAGCCGGTCAAACCTGGTTCAGCAAATGGGATAGTCGCGGATATTTATAGGCAGATAAAGGCAGATTTTGGTAAAATCGCAGAACCATTTTTGATACATTCACCTCAGCCTGAGCTTTTAGCAGCAGTTTGGATGGTGTGTCGAGAAACAGAGCTTGTCGGTAAAGTTCCCCGAGAAATCAAGGAGGTTATTGCTGCAGTAGTTTCAAAAGTGAACCAGTGCTCTTACTGCGTAGACGCGCATACGATAATGCTAGCGGCTATGGGAGAAAAGAAAATCGCGCAGGCCATAACCGATGAAAAATACGACTCTATACCAGACGGAAAAATGCGTTTAATTATTGAGTGGGCTCTGGCAACAAATAATCCAACATCACCGATTCTGCGAACACCTCCATTTTCAAAACAAGAAGCCCCAGAAATAATCGGTACTACATTGTTCTATCACTATATGAATCGGATGGCAAAAGTCCTTCTTGGCGACACCCCTTTGCCGTCTAATCAATCGTGGCTAAAAAATTTTCTAAAACAAATTGCTAGTCAAATGTTTTCCCGTGCCATAAATCGCAATAAAATCGAAGGGGAATCGTTAACGTTTTTACCTAAAGCTGATTTGCCAAATGAGCTGCGCTGGGCAAAACCAGCTCACAACATAGCTGCAGCATACGCAAGCTTTTCAACTACAATCGATAAAATAGGCGATTTTGTGTTGCCCTCTTCTGTGCGAGCATACATTCAGGAAGAAGTTGATTTGTGGCATGGACAGACGTCAGAGCTAAGTTTGGCTTGGAGCGAAGATGAAATCAGCAAACTCGATGCAGCCACACAAGCAGCCGCAGATCTCGCCTTATTGACAGCGTTGGCTCCATATGAAATAGACAAAAGCGTTGTGTTAAATTTCAGAAAATATTTTCCACAAGACAGCAAACTAGTCTGCACATTAGCTTGGGCGAGTTTTATAGCTGCCCGAAAAATCGTTTCTTGGATACAACCTTCTTAATTTTGAAATAGGAAAAATAAAGGACCCTGAAAAAGGGGGTAAACTATTGGGTTTTGTTTTTGTTTGTTAAATATTCATGTATCGCTTGGGCTGCCTTTTTACCTGCGCCCATAGCACTAATGACGGTTGCGGCTCCGGTAGCGACGTCTCCGCCTGCATAGACCCCTTCAAGACTAGTTTGTCCAACTTCGTCTACTTTAATGGTGCCATGGCGCGGATCAGATATTAAACCTTCAGTGGTTCGTTGTATAATCGGATTGGGTGTTTGACCAATCGCTATAATGACTGTATCCACGTCCATGGTGAATTCTGAACCGGGAATCGCTTTAACGCTTCGACGACCTTTATCGTCGGGGGGACCTAATTCCATAGCGATACATTTCATGGCTTTTACCCAGCCTTTTTCGTCACCATAAAATTCTAATGGAGCAGCTAGGAATTTACATACCAGACCTTCTTCTTCAGCATTTTCGATTTCTTCATGTCTTGCAGGAAGTTCATCGCGTGATCGTCTGTAAAGTAAGCATACGTGAGAACCTAATCGCATTGAGCTTCTAGCGCAGTCCATTGCTACGTTTCCTCCGCCTATTACTACAACTTGCTTACCAATGCGTATAGGGGTGTCATAATCTGGGAAAGCGAAAGCTTTCATCAAGTTAACGCGAATTAGGAATTCGTTAGCCGAGTAGATACCACCAAGGTTTTCGCCTGGACATCCTGTGAACTGAGGCAATCCTGCACCGCTGCCGATAAAGACTGCGTCATACCCGTTCTTCATAAGCTCGGGGATAGTTTGTGTTCTACCAACCAGATTTCCCAAACGTAGTTCTACGCCTAGCTTTTGTATGTAATCCACTTCGTTTTGGACTATGGCCTTGGGTAATCGAAATTCAGGTATGCCGTAAACTAGCACTCCTCCGCCTACGTGAAGTGCTTCGAACATGGTTACTTCGTGTCCGAGTTTTACTAAATCAGCCGCTACGGTAAGGCCTGCTGGACCAGCCCCAACGATAGCTATTTTTTTACCTGTCGGAGGAGCTTTTTGCGGAAGCTGAAAACCATTGTCACGTTCCCAATCAGCTAAGTAACGTTCTAAGCGACCAATACTTACGGGTTCACCGATTTTTCCGATTACACAACGTTTTTGACATTGTTCTTCTTGAGGGCAAACTCTTCCGCATACAGCGGGGAGTGCATTTTTAGATTTTATGGTCGAAATGCCCTCAGCGTATTTCTTTTCTTTGATACATTTAATAAATTCTGGAATTGGTACACTCACCGGACAGCCAGCTACACAGTTTGGTTTTACACATTGTAGACATCGACTAGCTTCTTCCTGAGCTTCTTCTTCAGTATAGCCCAAAGCGACTTCATTAAAATTTTTAGCACGCTCTTTAGGTTCTTGTTTACGCATCTCTATTGCGGTTCGATTAATTTTCGGTTTAGGTTTTGTTTCTGCCACACTTGCAACCTCCATTGTTCTTGTGTTCATTCATTTCCCAAAGTACCGAACTCAGTCTTTCTTCTGGAAGCATGCTGCGTTGACGTTGAATTAACTCCTCAAAGTTCGTTTGATGTCCATCAAACTCGGGGCCGTCTACACAACCGAATAGTACTTTGCCACCAACAGTAACTCGGCAAGCGCCACACATACCCATACCATCAATCATAACAGGTGTTAAAGTTACAATAGTTGGAATATTGTAAGGCTTGGTTATTTCACTTACATTCTTCATCATTACTACAGGTCCCATAACTACGCATCGGTCAAACTTTTCTTTTGTTAATAAGTCGTTGAGAAAGTCTAAATCCTTAAAGCCGATTGTTCCATCGTCAGAGGAAACATAAAGTTTGTCGCTAATTGCCTTAGCTTCATTTTCCATAAATAAGAAATCTTTTGATCTACAACCTAAGATAGTAGTTACATGATTGCCTGCTTCCTTCATGGCTTTGACCTGTAACAGTAATGGAGCAATCATGATGCTGCCTCCGACACAAAGAACACGGCCAAAATTCTTTATTTCAGACGGGTTACCTAAAGGACCTGTGAGGTTTAATAGTGAATCTCCCTCGTTGAATAAACCTAGTTCTTTTGTTGTTTTGCCTACTTCATGGAAAGCAAACGAGACTGTACCTTTTTTTGCATCATACCCGCAGATGGTTAAAGGTATACGCTCGCTCTTTTCATTTGCAACAATCATTAAGAACTGCCCAGGTTGAGATTTTGCAGCGACATCTGGCGCTTCAACTTCAAATAGAGTTTCTTTGTGAGCAAGTTGCTTTTTACTTACTATTTTATACAATTCAGTCCGCCTCCTTCTTTACAGCTAATTGAGATTTTGTTAGGATTTTATTGTAGAAACTGGCAAATTTGTGGTCTAATTGATCTTCGCATCTAGGCGATAATTCAACCATCTCGAATCGGTCAAGCAGATTCATCTTCTTAAGAACATCGTTAAGCACTGCTAAGTTACGTTCAGCTGTATCTCGACCTTGTTGTAGTTTACAATCATCAGGAGAACAAACGATACCCATTACACCATCAAAACCGCATTTTAGGGCGTTTACAACATGAACAGGGTCTAAACCTTTGAAACACGGTACCTCCACTATCATAGCGTTTTTGCCTTTGAAAATACAACGGGGGTCATCCAAGCCAGGATATTCGGCCCATTGGCAACTAAAAACTAGCACTGCAGGTCGATGATTTTGTGCTTTAAGTTTAATTGCTGATTTGGCATAACTTTCCAAGACCTTCTCAAACTCGAAGCCTTTGACCTGTATGGCATGGTGTGGACAAACTAGTTGGCATGCACCACATCCGACACAATCTTCTTGGATCACGCGAGGTGAAGAGAAAGCATCGACCTTTATTGCATCGTACGGGCATATGAAGACACATTTATCGCAACCAACGCAATCTTCAGTTATCCAAACAGCTTTCCGTGAATATTTAAGCACTGTAAGAGAATTGTCATCGTATCCTAATTGTTTTAGGACATTTTTGCTTAAGAGGAAACGGCGGGTGTTTATTTTACTGCCTTCCTTCATTCTACAGAAGTCATCTTCGCATTGAATTGAAATGATATTTTTTATTCCTGAGCTAAGAGCCTTGAAAATAAAATCAGTTGAAACACGCCCAGCACAGGGTAACCTTAATGGGATGTAGCTCTTAACCTTCAGACCTTGCTCTAGAAGAATGTCTTTAATTTCACCATCAGACGGCGAGTTCCCGCGGCACATCATAACTAACGTGTCGCCTTTAACATTCTTGCGTACTTGATCAACATAATCAATCAAATTGTTATAGTCGTAATATGCCATTTCAATTGCTGATGAGGGACATGCACTATAACAAATGCCGCAAACTTGGCATTTTTGGTTGTCTATATCAACTTTTCCAGTTTCAGCCTCTCTGGTTATAGCTTCAAAGGGGCATAAAGAATAGCATACGGAACAACGACTACATAAATCCTGATTTATTTTAACAGCAGCGAGACACTTTTCACTCATATTAAGTGACCTCATTGAAATTTCAGTGTATTAAACACTATAAGCATTAAGTGTTATGCTTATGAAAACTTCAAAAGGAGGTAGGGGCGATATAATGTTTTTCCCTTATTTCTTATAATATGGTTGTCTAATGTAACTATAAGCATCAAGTGCCGCCGTTATTCCCTGGCCTACAGCTGTGCCAATCTGCATGACTGGATGATTAGTCACATCACCAGCTGCGTAAATCCCCGAAAGGTTTGTTCTTTGATGAATGTCAATTTCTATGCTCCC
>CAZQTZ010000058.1:0-10657 GCA_964596465.1 uncultured Candidatus Bathyarchaeia archaeon
ACGAAGTGCTTCTCTTTTTTCAATGGAATATAGTCGATTTTTAATTCTTTGGAAGTACTAGTTAGTTTTTCTTCTGTTGACCATAGTTCATACATTTTAACTTCTATATTATGCTGACCTGCTTCTATCCCTATCATGCTAAGCACAGATGAAAACTCTAATTCATCTGTCATAAGTGGACCCTGAAGAATGCGTAACCGCAGTGAGTCAATTTTTTGCTTGTCAAAATACAATTCAGAGATTACTCTCGAAAAAGCTGTTCTCGAAGGAATAAGTTTGAAACCTACTTTGAGATTTAATTCATCCATTTCTGTAACTGCTGCTATTTCAGTGATTTCAATCTTTTTCTCAAAAGGAAGAACTACTCTGGTAGAGGTAGTATTGTTGTTATGTGTAGTATTTTCAAGCGTTGTTTGTTTTTTACGATTGACTTCTGCCCGCATTTTTTCTCTCAGATGCTGGCTCTTGGTTGATTTAACCATACTAATCAATCGTCACTTACTCTATCGTGTAACTGGATAGATAAACCAATCTAAATTAATTCTGCTCCTTGTCATTTTTCAACCTTAAAAAAATGATAGCGCATTATCTTTTGGTTTGCGTTTCTTATCGATGTTTCTTAGGCGTTCTCTATGATTAATCGTTTCATGGCAATCGGCACATACTACTCTACCGTTCTTGACAGTTGTCTTGCCACCTGATGACCAAGATTTGGAATGATAAAAGTGATAAGCCACACCTAATTTTCTATGGCATTTTGCGCATTTGTAACCTTGTTGGGCAAGAATTTCTTTCTTCTGGGTTTGCGTAAACGCCCTTCGGGTGTCTTTCTGTGGTTCTGTACCACTAATGCTTGGAAAAGTAGTCTTAGGAAGTTTTAAAGGAGGAACATCTAAATTGAAGTCGCCAAAAGGCGAAGATGACTTCTTTTTCTTTGCCATGAAAATATTTTATAGCCTTAAAACATATTTATTATTTTGCGAATGCTAATGCGTTTTAAGTTTTTAGATTTTGATTTTTGGTTTTATTAAGTTTTGGCATTAGTGATTTAACTAAAAGAAAATTCCACATTATCACATGTATAATCAGCGTAAAATGTTTTGGGCTAGGTTAGAACAATAAGAAGATATCGGATTTCTAAGTCTGATGCTTAAATGAGAAGGCTTCGATTTCACTAATGAATTTTAAAGTGCCACTTTCTATTTTACATATATTATACTGGAAAATACTATTAGTGAGGTTTTACTAGTTTTGGCTGTTTTCAGGTGAACTGTCTAATGGATATGTGGAAATACTTTGACGTCACTCATAAACTACACCAATTGTGTAATCCATTGAATATTGAGAAGTTTGAGCGACTCTGCCAACTCCTCCAATTGAAACAAGGAGAATGTGTACTAGACATAGCTTGTGGGAAAGGAGAGTTTCTCATCAGACTAGCAGAGCTCTATGATATTGCAGGCGTAGGCGTTGATATTTCTCCCCACCACATTCGAGATTGCGAAGAAAAACGTAACAAGCGAGTACCAAACTCGAACATTGAATTTGTGAATATGGATGGGGCGGATTATAGACCTAAAGTCCCTGCTTGCTTTGATCTGGCCTGTTGTATCGGAGCGAGTTGGGTGTACGGTGGTCATCGGGGGACGATTCAAGCTTTAAAAGGGATGGTGAAGAAGGGAGGGCTAATTGTAGTCGGAGAACCTTTCTGGTTGAAGGAACCGAGCCAAGAATACTTGGAAGGCCAAGGGATCAAAAAAGATGATTTTGGCACCCATTATGATAATGTAAAAGTGGGGGAAGACGAAGGCTTAACCTGCCTTTACACACTCGTGAGTAGCTACGACGATTGGGACCATTATGAAACACTTCAATGGTGGGCTATCGACGATTACAGCAGAGCTCACCCCGACGACCCTGATATCCACGAAATAGTAGAACGAAAGACGCGTGAGGAGAATCTCTATCTCCAGGGAGGCAGGGAAACTGTGGGATGGGCGATATATGTCTTCAGAAAAGGCTAGGGACAAACCAGCGTACTAAAAAACGGTCATGCGAAGACGGATTTCGGATACATCGCCACTTCTTGAGGGCTCAAACCAGCTTCTAGTTCTCCATCTCCTTGATTAAGGAAAATCTATCAAACCCTTTAAAATCAAGAAATGAAAATCCAGAAAAAATACGGGTAAACTAGACGCCTTTTATTTTACAGGTTGGCTTTTATTGGAGTTTTAGTAGGTCGGATTTGCTTATTCTGGCGCGCGGGGTTTTTCCGGTATCGTGGGTTTTCATGTGTGCGGTTATTTCTGCTTCGGTGTAAGGTGCTTTTTTTACCCATTTGCAAACTGGGCAAACAAAATCTTTAGTTAAAGGTCTACTCATATTCTCACCATTATTTGAATTACTCTTAATCTGTCATTCGCTAATATATAGCATAATATTCTATAAAAAAACGCTAACCAAAAATGGGTTTATTTATGTTTTACAATTTTGTTTTTTCCCAGTTAGTTTGTCCATTTTCTTAAGGAATTTTTTTACGTATAGTTTGTTTTCTATTTGTTGGTTTTGCTGCTGCCTAACCGTATCGTACACATAACCTATTTCCGCGTTAGAAGGATGACGAGGCAAAAGTACATCACCCAAATAATATTTAGCAATCTGTTGGTTTATCTTTTTTGTTTGTCCTGTTTGGCTTCTTTTACGCAGTAGCATTCCTGGCTGACTTGGTTCCATTGTTCACAGCACCAGAGCGTATCTACGATAGGGTTGAGACTCTGGGCGTGACGGGTAGAGCAGAAGACTTTAGCAGGGTAATCGTAGCTGTTGTGACCATCGCAGTTGCCACAGAATCTTTCCGGTTGCGCTTTCTTGTCTAGTTTACTCATTGCTTTGCGCTCCTAAAGGCTTTGATTTTGTTTGTCCGCTTGAAGTTTTTGCCCAATCGCTCCATGACGGATGCGGCCATTATGGGGAACATGACCAGGGCATCTCCGACGACTATGACGTTATCGGCTTCACCTTTCATTTTGCCCCAACTGATGGTCTCTTGCAATGTGGAGCCGGATAGCCCACCGGTTTCGGGTCTGTCCATCGTAACCACCACCGCATAATCCAAACCCTTCTTAGAAGCCAAAACCGCCGACTGCACCGCATTCCGAGGAACGCCTCCGCCGAGCACAATCATGCCATTCTTTGGCGAATCACTACAGATGCCGCAAAGCTCCGGAACCTCCTTAAACGCATCCACATTCAACACTGTTGTCTGCTCTTTCTGCGAAGAATGCAGCCAATGGATGAAGCCGAATTCGCTGTCCCGAACCGCAGGCATAAAAATCGGCACCTCCTCCTCGTAAGCAGCACGCAAAATCGAGTTAGCGTCTGTTAGGCGTTTGCCGATTTCCCAGGCGAACTCCCGTGAAGAAAGAGACTCACCTTTTTGCGCCTCAGCTATCTCATCATAAAGCTTAGAAAATTCATAATCTAAACGCACATAGCCCTCTTCCGGGACTAGCACATCGTAGATACGGAAAATATGATACTTATACAATTCTCGATCATCTTCCACCCAACTACCCTTGTAATGTCTTGTGCCCACAGCTTCGATGGCATCATGAACCAAACTTGCACCCGTACATACCAAGACATCGATTAGGTGCTTGCGGATCAAATCCACCACAAGTTGGCGCATGCCCGCAGGAACAATAGCCCCTGAAAGCGCCAAAAAAACGGTACAGCCTTTATCACGAAGCATCTTCTCATAAATATCACACGCCGTAGCAAGCCTGCCCGCGCCGAAAGAACCAGAACCACTGAACTGCTGGATAAGCTGGTCCACTGTAAGAGGAGCATCTATTTTCATGTGCTCAACAGGATTTTTAAGCAAATCATTTCGCCGCATCAAAAACCGCCCTCGCAAACCCTAACATTTACAATACTTCAAAAAGAAGACATGTAAATAACTTTCCCCAAACCCTCAAAATAAGAAGCTAAAAATATTTATTTAAAGCTAAATGAGGGTTACGGGGTTTTTAGCCATTTGCTGAATTTATCTTCGGTTAAACCTATGCCGCGTTGACAGTCCAGTCTTCGGTGCACTTTACCGTTCTTGAAGAGCAAAACCGACGGCACTGAGTCTAATGAGTAGGTTTCCCAAAGGGGGTTTTCGTCCTCATCAATGCGAACCTTCAGATACGTAAAAGAGCCAGGATTTGTTGCGTATTCATCAAAGACCGGAAGAAATCGTCTACAAAATGGACACCACGACGAATAAAACAAAACCAAAGCGTTATTACTATTTTTAAGTTGGTTAGATAATTCGGTCTCGTTATCAACTTCGATCATAAGAATTTACCTCATTTGCTACGAGGTCTTCAAGCTCATAAAGCTTACCATCAAATCAAAATAATAAAACACAGAGGGTAAGTAAGGAAAGCTAGCTTCTTATCCGCGAAAAGAGGTCTCTAAGAAAATCCGCTATCCGGGAGAGAACATCTTTTATCAAATCGACCGCAAAATCGACACTCTCAGAGAGGCCAGGTAATTTGAGAGGAATCTTTTTTCTTATCGAGAAAACCGCGATTATAATCGAGAGCATCTCAACGCGCCCGATAATCATAGCCGATATAAGAAGCCATTTGTAACCAATCGGCATCGCAACCGTTGTCGCTCCCATCGATGCACCGCAAGTAGTCAAAGCCGAAGCTACCTCAAAAAGCGCATCAGTAAAGGAAACCCCGAGGGTAGTGAAGATAATCGCGAACAACACAAGCGTAAAAATGAAAAGAACAATAAAAATCGATGGGGAAAGCCCCTCATGATGACTATGAACCTGAGCATCCGAATTTGACAAGCCAGCCTTGCTTTCACCTTCAACTATAACTTGCACTTTCTCTCGGGTTCGTCTGACAAAAGCCATAATCCTAGATACGCGTATGCCGCCGGCCATAGAAAAGCTACAGCCCCCGATAACCATAAGCACAATTAAAAGAGAAAAACCGGTACTGCCAAAAGAGGTGAATGGAATATAGTTGTATCCAACCGAGCCTGACATGCTTACCACATGATAAAGGGAGTCAAAAAAATCGATACCTGCCCCAAAAGAAACCGCCAATGCGCCTACAAAGATTATCATAAAGAAGACAACGACCTCGTTAGTTAACGCCTGCTTCATCTTTCTCTGACACAGATGATAAATAAAATTGAAGTTAACAGCGCCAAAAAGCATAAGCAGCAAAGTAAAGATTTTCGGCCCCACCCCCAGGTACTGCTGGAACTGCCCAACAGACGCCTGATATCCACCGGTTAAAGTGTCAATAACATAAGTGAAAGTGTTAACCAGGTCGGTGTATCCCATCAGAAGGAAAAGCCCAACAAACACCAGTATGCCCGCGCTATACAAGCCAAAGACCATCAGATAGGTCCGTCTCAGACTCCCATTAACATCATCTATCCCTACAGAATCGCTCAGATTACGCAAAGACTTTTGAGACTGGAAAAAGGCCAAAAGCAAAAAAACTATGCCAACTCCGCCCATCAACTCCGTTATGCTTCGATAGACACGCAGCGAATTAGGCAAAGCCTCAGGGGCGTCTATAAAACTAAAACCTGTCGTGGTGAACCCCGAGACACTCTCAAAACAGCCATTAGTAAAATTATCTAAAGGATCCGAGCTTGGAAACGGATTAAGATAGAAATAAGGTATCGCGCCGACAAGCGGCAAAATGATAAAGGTCACTAAAAACAGAACATGTGAACTCTTAAAGTCAAGCGACTTTCTTTCGCAGAAAGCATTCAAAAGAAAACCTACACCTAAAAACACAACACACGACAAAGAAAGCGAAACAACAGCTTCTGTTTCATGAAAGAATAATCCCACTAGAATTGGCAAAATAGTCAGCAAACCAGAAATCTGTAAAAGAAACCCAAGATTCGCGAAGAGCCGTTTAGACATTACGGTCGTTGTGTATTTGAAGTCTACAAGGTAAAAGCTTTACGCAATTCTGCAAAAATGAGGACTAAAACCGCCCCAAAATTAAGGTTTACTATTAGGCAATCTAATAGCTCTGATTTTGGAACCTATCGGAGACTTTTCTGCTCAGAGCAATGGCCGCTATCAGAATGGATAGGATTTCAACGCGCCCTATAGTCATTGCAGCTATGATTAGCCATTTGAAACCAACAGGCATTGTTATAGTTATCGCACCCATCGTTAGACCGCTGGTAGTCAAAGCTGAACCGACTTCAAAAAGAGCATCAGTAAAGGAAACACCTATGGTAGTGAATATCATTGCGAATACCACAAGGGTACCGATGAAAATTGTTATGGAAAGGGAAGCGGAGAGATTTTCGTAAGACCCATTGTTCTCTGTCTTTTTCACCTTCGCAATCGCACGTTCCTTTACTAGCATGCTTTCAACGCTAGCTATCGTTGATTTGAAGAAGGTGATAAGCCTAGACACTTTAATGCCTCCAGCAATCGAAAATGTACACCCACCAATAAGCATAAGCACAATTAGCATAGAAAGGGCAGTGTCTCCGAGCGATTGCAGAGGAATATAAGAGTACCCCACTGAGGAAGACATGCTTACAACATGGAAAAGCGAGTCAAAAACGCCGATGTTACCCGCGACTGAAACCGAAACAGTCCCTAAAGCTATAATTACAAAAAAGAGAACAATCTCCCAAGAAAAAGCATTTCTCAGCTTTCCAGTGAAGAAATTAAAAAGAACCCCAAAATTAAGCGCACCAAAGATCATGAGAATTATAGTGCAGATTTTAGGAGCTAAACTCATGTATTGCTCAAATTGAGCAGCAGGAGGCGCAAAACCACCATTTAAGGTGTCAATTACATATGTTCCAGTCGTCAGCACGTTTGTGAATCCTAAGGCGTAAAAGATTCCTATGAAGACCGTAATGCATATGGCGTATAATGCGAAAACGGAAAGGTATGTCTTTTTCAGATTTCCATTCACATTATCTATACCTACTGATGTGCTGAGTTTATTTAACGATTTTTTAGATTGGAAAAATGCCAACAGCAAGAAAATTAAGCCAATACCGCCCATCAACTCGGTTAAGCTTCGGTAGATGAGAATGGAATTAGGCAAAGCCTCAGGAGAAGCTATGAAGCTAAATCCGGTGGTAGTGAAGCCTGAGACACTTTCGAATACGCTGTTAGTGATTTTGTCAAATATGTTAGCGCTGGCAAATGGATCTAAATAAAGATAAGGTAAAGAACCTATAAGCGGCAACACAATAAAAGAGGCTAAAAACAGGAAATTTGATCCCTTAAAATCCAAATCCTTCCTTACACAAAGAGCGTTAAGTAGAAAACCAAACCCTAAGAAGCTAACACATGCTAGAAAAAGCGAGATAACAGCGTTGGATTCATTAAAGTATAACCCAACAACAATTGGCAAAACAGTCAATAGACCAGAGATTTGTAGTAAGAACCCTAGATTTGCAAACAGCTTCTTAGTCATCGCATATCTTAATACACGAAATATGTCTTAAGCTAAAAACCTTATGGAACACACATCCACAAAACATTTCGGAACTACAAATAGCAAAAACAATCAAAATCAGATTTTGCGTGCTTGGAATTTGTAACTTAATTAAAAAGGCAAATCTGTCCTAGTTACATCATCTGTTTAGATTCTGCCTTTCTCTATAAACGAATATTTATAACTATACTTAAAAAAATGCTTGCTACAGAAAAAATCTATATGCCGTTGGGTCTTAAATAAGAAGATTTGGTTTTATCCCAATAATAGAGAAAAACATCATTAACCCATTTCATAAATTGAGGGTCACTTCCAAAAAAGCCAGAACTGCTTAGCTTTCCATCCTTAGATAATAATGCAAAAAAACCTTCCTTTTCAGTTATTGATAATAATCCAGGAATTGCGGCTATCACTCTCCTTTCTACATTTTTACTAAAAGCTTGTACTTGAGACGAACCGATTAATCGCTCATGAAGTATAGACTTTAGTTTTATCCCTTTCAACAATTTTTCCTTCATAGTATTTTCATGAACAGCCATAATCTGGTCAGTCATTGTCCATACATGGTCATTCGATGATTTCATCATATTCTCAATCTTATTCACTGTATCTGCCATTTCGGTAAACAAAGTCGCATGCGTCAATTCACCAAGACGACTGATAAACTGAGAGGGTAGTTGCCAAACATCATGATTAAGAAAATACTGCCTATGCCTAAAAATAAAATCAAGTGATGGGAAAAAATGAAGAATAAGTTTTCCATAATTCGTGAGGATATAAACACCATCAGGTTGTTTCTGAATTATCAATTCATCTGTTAGCCGTTGAATTTGCCGGGAAGCTTCTGTTGGGGTAATATTAATTTTCCGAGCAATTTCATTCATCTTAAGCTCATTCAGACTAAGCGCATTCAAAATATCTAACCTGCTTTCACTGGCTAGACAAAAAAACAAATTTTCTATGCCCTTATCAATCAAGCATTATCACCAATGTTTACACGTAAACAGGTATGTGTTTGAGTAACTATTCTCGTCAACTAAGATTAATGGCTTTTTATTGCAAAATAGATAGCTTGGAGATAATCAAATTGCAAAAAAATGAAGAAAGTTCATTTTCAATCGAATTGAAAGCAAAAGAATACATTAAGACAATCAACCTTGCCAACGGTAACTGTGAAAGTGTGGTTGTGGAAGGTACAATCGGTCAACTGCTCAATGCCGGATTTGCAGAGGGTGTAATGCTAGAAGTAGTTGGCAAAAAGGGAATCTTGAGAATAGACTTATCCCCTGACCAAATTAAAAACCAAAGAAGAGAGGTGAAACAACAATGAACATTTTAAGAAATATAGGAATCGCGATCAGTGGTCTCTTTGCCTTCTCGACAGTTATCTGTGGCGCCAGCATTTCACAATTAGCAACAATCGACCCAAGTAGCATACAGTTCCATATGAGTTTTGCCGCCATAACACTAATTGCAAGCTTCGGAACAATCGCACTTATGATATACCAAAGCAAGAAGCGATAGACTGAAGGTGCAGAAAAAATGGTCAACAAAGTATTGATTGCTTTTGCATCAAAAAACGGCGCAACAGAAGACACAGCTGAACAAATCGCGCAGGTACTCCGAAGCAAATACCTTATGGAAGTGGACCTGGTTGATTTACAGCGAGATTCACATCCAGACCTCTCAATGTACAACAACATAGTTGTTGCTAGTGGAATTAAAATGGGAAAATGGTATAAAGAAGCACTGCAATTTCTAAACAACAATTTTAATGGAAAAAAAATTGCCATTTTCGTTTCAGCCATGTATCAAGGCGTGAACCCCAAGACTTACCCGACCGCAGTTGAGCGCTACCTTGAAACAGTAGCAAAAGAACATCTCGACGTAGAACCTATCACCATGGAAGTTTTTGGAGGACGAATGAAGTTCTTAGGCAAGGTAACAGCTGACAACCGAGACAAGACCAAAATCAACAAGTGGGCGCAGAATTTAGGCGAAAAACTTTGCAGCCAAGAATCATCCCTACAGATAGAAAGGCAGTCACAAGTGAGGCCCGCTGATGCCGCGTAGGCGGCACAATTTTTCTTATGATATAAGAACGTGATGGCAAATGCACAAAATTCGAGTATTTATAAGTTCTTCGCTAACTGAACTCGAAAGTGAAAGAGAAATTGCTCAAGAGACTATAAATAAATTGAATATGGAGGCAGTAATGTTTGAAGATTTACCTGCAATGGATAAAACACTCGAAAGCGCATACATAGATGAAATAAAAAAATCCCACATCTTTGTCGCTATTTTATGGAAAGATTTGACAGAACCGGTTGAAAAAGAGTACACTACAGCTATTGAACTCGGGATACCAATTCTACTTCTCGTTAAAATGATTACATACCGTGAATCTAGAACACAAAAATTAGATAGACTACTAAATGGAAATATTGAGGACAACTCAAAAAACGTTTTACAAGTTGTGCCCTTTCGAAAAAAGTTTCGAACTTTGAATGAACTCCATGAAGAGTTGAAAGATGGATTAATGAATCTCATTTCAGAAAGATTCACGGAACCTGCCCTGACAGCTACAAGCAATGAAATTACATCAAAAACGGCGTTGAACATGATCCAAAATGCGAAGAGACGTCTATTATTAGTTGTAAGAACACCCCAGATTTTACTGGGTCTTAGACCATATGATTCTAAAAATAAGAATTACTTAGAAGAGGCTCTTTACAATGCTGTAAATAAGTGGATTGATGAAATGATAATAGACGAAAAACGCGAATTCCTATTTCTATATTCTGAGGAACATACTCGAAAAGAGATAAAACAGTTCAATTTACAGAATGTTTGGGAAAAGAATCTTATAAAATACCGAGAGATTGAAGAAAAAACTAGGGGAAGATTTGAATTAGCGCCAATCCAAGAATTTCCAGGCAGAATATTAATCAGCGATAACAGTTTTGGAATACAGTTTAGGACGCCACGTGACAAAGTGGTTTGTGTCTTTCGCCAAGATGCAAGCGTAGCTACAGAGTTATTCAACATTTTTCATGAACATAAGAATCAACCTTTAATACAAATTAGCACAGCAAAACAAGAAGTCTAAAAGAAACAATTATCCTATGCTTTCCTTAGAATATTATAATAATATT
>CAZQTZ010000059.1:0-10595 GCA_964596465.1 uncultured Candidatus Bathyarchaeia archaeon
AGGGCGTTAAAATTTGGTTTAGGCATTCAAGATCGGGGTTTTAATATTTACGTTGCTGGTTACCCCGGAACTGGCAGAACAACAGCTGTGAAAAGTTTTTTAGAGGAAATCGCTAAAACTAAGCCTGTACCTTCTGATTGGTGTTATGTCAATAATTTTAATAATGAATTTGCTCCTAAGGCAATCAGATTACCCACTGGTAAAGCTAAGGTTTTCCAAAATGATATGAAGAGTTTTGTTGAAGCAGCAAAAGATGCTCTGCGTCGAGCTTTTGAAAGTGATGATTATGTAGCAAGACGCGAAACTACAATTAAACAAGTTGAAAGTAGACGCAAGCAACTTATCAGTCAGCTTAACGCTGAGGCTCAGCAGGAAGGTTTTGTCATAAAAAATACTCAAATCGGCCTTATGCTGATTCCAGTGATTAATGGGAAACCTCTTACTGATGAAGAAATCCAGGCTTTGCCTCAGAAAAAGAAAGATGAAATACAGGAAAAAAGAGTGAAAATCGAGTCAGATTTTAGAGCAACTATGCGCCAATTTATGGATCTGGACCGGATAGCACATCAAGAAATCGATAAACTCAACCGTGTAATCGCCTTATACGCTGTTGGTAATTTGGTTACTAATCTTACTGAACAATACATAGGTTTTCCAGATGTTTCTGATTATCTAAAAAGTGTGCAAGAAGATATTCTAGGTAATGTGGCGCAGTTCATAAAGAATCCTGAAGATGCTAGGCAAGCACCAATGCCATTCCCATGGATGACTAAAGAATCCTCATTCAAAAAATATGAGGTAAACGTGATTATTGATAATTCTAAGGTTCAGGGGGCTCCAGTGATTATGGCAAATAATCCTACCCCTACCTATCCGAACTTGTTTGGTAGAATAGAAAAAGAAGTCCAGTTTGGAGCATTAGTGACCGATTTTACTATGATACGCGGGGGCTTCCTGCATAAGGCAAACGGAGGCTATCTGATTATACCCGTTGAAGAACTGCTCCGAACTCCTAACTCATATGAGGGTTTAAAACGAGCTCTACAAAGCGAACGCATCAACATCGAAGAGCTAGAAGAACGTTATGGCTTTTTGAGCGCTAAGAGCCTAAAACCTGAACCCATTCCCCTTAGCACCAAAGTCATCCTCATCGGTGATCCATACATCTACCAGCAGTTACTAATGCTTGATAAGGAGTTTAATGAACTCTTCAAAGTAAAAGCAGAATTCGACACCACAATGCCCCGAACAGAAGAATACATGCAAAATTATGCAGCTTTTATCTGTTCTCTTTGCCACAAAGAAAACCTAAAACATCTAGAGATTTCTGCAATAGCAAAAATAATCGAATATAGCGGTCGACTTGCTGAAGATCAAATGAAACTCTCCACAAGATTTGCTGATATTGCCGATATTATCCGAGAAGCAAACTTCTACGCTCATCAGGAATACGCCGAATTCATAACTGCAGAACAAATCAAAAAAGCCATAGACGAAAAGATATATCGCTCAAAAATGATACAAGAGAAAATTCAAGAAATGATCACACGTAATTTCTTATTAATTGATGCCGAATCTGAGCAGATAGGGCAGGTCAACGGTCTCTCAGTGGCTTCAATGGGAGATTTTACATTTGGCATGCCTTCACGTGTTACAGTTAGCGTAGGTTTAGGTAAAGAAGGAGTTATTGATATTGAACGAGAAGCAAAAATGGGCGGGCCAATCCACACCAAAGGTGTTCTAATCTTAAGTGGATACTTGAATGAAAAATACGCAAAGGATAAGCCCCTAAGCCTCAGCGCACGTTTAGTATTTGAGCAAAACTATGAAGGTGTAGAGGGCGACAGCGCCTCAAGCACCGAACTATACGCTATACTCTCAAATCTATCCGGTTTACCTATCAAACAAAGCATAGCCGTTACAGGGTCGGTTAATCAAAAAGGTGAGGTACAGGCTATCGGGGGTGTAAATCAGAAAATCGAAGGATTCTTTGAAGTCTGTAAAGCCAAAGGCCTATCCGGCAAACAAGGTGTAATGATTCCTGCTAGTAATGTTCAGAATCTGATGCTAAAAGAGGAAGTCATTGATGCGGTAAAAGAAGGTAAATTCCACATTTACTCAGTTACGACAATAGACGAAGGCATAGAATTACTTACAGGCGTCAAAGCTGGCGCAAGAATTAAAGATGGGTCCTTTGAGAAAGAAACAGTAAATCAAAAAGTGGATCAACGGTTAAAGGAAATGGTGAAGGAAATGGCTCATTATGGGACTGCGTTTTTGCCTGAAAAGAAAATTAACCAAGAATAATCCCTTCTTCTTTCTCTCTACAATACTACACCCTGAAAAGGCATGATTTTTCTTTGAAGATATATCCGTTTATTTTAAATATGCTTTAATTTTTACTGAGACCTCATTCAATTTATCATTACTGGATCTGGTAAGGTTATGATGTAATAATTTCTTATTAGGTGCTCTTGGAATGACGTGAACATGAAGATGAAATATGTCTTGATTGGCAGCTCGACCATTCTGCTGAATAATTGAAATTCCTTCCGCTTGAATCCCTTTTTCAACTGCCTGCGCGATTTTTTTAGCGATTTTGTGAACTTTTCCGAGCAACTCTTCAGGTATATCAAAGATTGTCTCATAATGTGCTTTTGGTATAACCAGCGAATGGCCCTCAGATACTGGTCTGATGTCTAGAAAAGCCATTACCTCATCGTCCTCATAGAGCAGGGTTGCTGGGGCTTTTTTATGCACTATTTTGCAGAATATGCAGTCTTGACTCATGTACCTCACTTAGATAATCATTCAAATTAAGATATGCAACAGTTTATATTTACTATATGTCCTATTTGAAACATCAAATGAGGGTAAGATGGACTAATTGACTGAGCTTGAAGAAAAAGTCCGCGTTGAAGTAGGAAAAATAGTGGATCCTGAGACAGGGCAAAGCCTTGCTGAAATGCAAATCATAACTAGCGTAAAAGAGGACGAACCTGGAATAATTAAAGTTGAGTTTATCCCCACAAGTCCATTCTGTCCAATAGCATTCAAACTTGCCAGTGACATTAAAGCAGCCGCAAAAGCAGTATCAGGCATCAACGAAGCTCTGGTTTTCTGTCGTGGGCACATGATGGAACAGCAAATTAACGAAATTACTAACAAATAATCGAGATATTTTCCTTCCAAAAAATTTCAATATATTCTATCTCTATTAATTAGGTTGATATGCAGATGAATAGTGAAAAAAGAGTCCCTGTTTTAGGCAATTATTTTTTTGTTATTTGTCTATTGGGTTCTTTTGCTATCTTTAGTTCTACTCTGTCTAAAAGTCCTGTTCTGAATCCTTTTGCAGTAAGCTTAGGAACTCCTAGTGATTTATTAGGGATAGTCGCCGCCGCTTCCACAATCCCCGGGATTCTTATCAGTCTTCCAGCAGCTTCGCTTTCAGACATAATTGGGCGCCGCAAAATGCTTCTGTTTTCAACCTTTATTTTTGCTTCTGCACCATTTCTTTACCTGTTTGTGACTGCATGGTGGCAACTTGCCTTAGTAAGATTCTATCATGGATTTGCTACCGCTATTTTTGTTCCAGTAACTGAAGCCACAATTGTAGAGCGCTTTCCAACTAAACGAGGGGAACGTATAGCTTTACTTAATTCGGCTACTGGATTTGGCAGATCAATAGCGCCAATTGCTGGCGGATTAATCTTAACTTTAACCCTCAATAACTATCATATGCTCTATTTGGCAGTAGGATTAGCAGGAGCTACAGCTTTTCTGTTAACTTTTCTTTTGTTAACTGAAAAGAAACAGCTTACTTCAGAACACATTAGCACGAAAAATACCGCTTATAAAATGTTTCAGGGCTGGCGTGAAGTAATTCGAAATAAGCGTATTCTCATTGTTAGCTTTGTGCAAGCGATTCAATACTATGTTTTTGGAACGGTAGAATTTTTCCTAGTTGGGTATGTTATTAATGTGGTAAAACTTGAACCGCTTCTAGCAGGCGTGATTTTAACCGCTCAAGTTATAACTATAATTCTAGCTCGGCCTATTCTTGGGCGTATTTCTGATAAAAAAGGCAGAAAAATACCCATCGTTTTAGGCGGACTCATTAGCATGATGCTTCTGTTAGCTGTGCCGTTTACGATAAGTTTTGTGTTGTTGCTGCTTCTTATGATAGGTTACGGTTTAGGATTTGCGATGGTGATATCGTCGACTTCACCACTTATCAGCGAACTATCTCCAGCAAATTCAATTGGAGCGTCAATGGGTTTTTTATGCACAACCATGGATATTGGACAAACTCTAGGTCCAATAATAAGCGGAGTAATTCTCGCTATAACTCTAAACTATGCAGACCTTTTTTCATCTCTGAGTATCTTGCTTTTAATATCCACTCTACTTTTTTCTTTTTTAAAAATCAAGCAGCAATAGCTGAAAGGAAAAAATCTTGAATTTGATGATTCTTAAAAGATAATTCTTTAAAAGCGCTCTAACTTTTAAGGAAATGGAAAAAAACATGTTCACTCATACCAGTATTCGAAGCAGTAATCTGGAACGCTCCATCGAATTTTACACACGTTTTCTAGGTCTTAAAGTTCTAAATCGTATAGACATACCCCAAACCAATGCAGAGATAGTTTTTCTACAAGACCCGCAAGGAAAAGGCGCAAAACTTGAACTGACCTATTATCGAGCACAAACCCAATTTAAGCAAGCTGAATATGAGGAACGTCTGTTTGATCATTTAGCCTTCGAAGTTAAAGACATGAAGGCAACAATAGAGGCAATGCGTAAAGAGGGTATAACGATTACTGATGAACCCTATAGGATTAGCCCCGGAGGTTCACTTATCGCCTTTATAGAAGATCCAGACGGAACCCTCATAGAAATCATCGAGAAAACATAACCTCTACAATATATTTTTGCAGATTATCACTTAAACTTAAAATCCTGAAACCAGAAAAATCAACGATACTCTAACCTGCCGCTTTATTGGCTTTTTGATTAGAAGACTATTTGTCATGTATTGCTCTTAAAAAAATACCTGCTAAAAGTAGTATTCGATATCTGCTTTTAAATATGGGCTTTAATCCAGATTATATGAGAAGGAAAATTTTGAAACATTACACTAAGATAATAGTTGGTATAGGTTTTTTGGCAATAATAGTTCTTATTCTGTTTTCTTTAAATTATTCTCCAATCAAAATAGAACCAACTCCTCTTCCCAGTTTAACCCCCTCATCCACTTTTCCTTTAATAACTCCTTTACCTTCATCACCCTTTACCACTTCGTCTACTATCTCTCCTACCCCCTCAAGTGCCGCGTCGATAAATCCTTCCCCGAGTTCTTCACCAAATATTTCCCCAAGTTCCTCCCCAAATCCTCTCCCAACATCAAGTTTTTCAAATCCGCCTATTCAATCAATACCAATTATTCCAACAGCATCTCCTATCCCGCTATATCCTGGAGAAGTTCGAGAATATAACGGTACATTGCTTTCATCGATTGGTGTGTTTAGAGAAAATGCAATCTCCGGTACTCAATACATTGACCAAGCAACTTATTCGCTTAGAATCGACGGTTTAGTGAAAAAGCCTTTAGTTCTCAATTATACCCAAATCATATCGAACTATCCGCTCTATCAGAAAGTAGTTACGATTTACTGCGTTGAAGGTTGGCAAGCTACTATACTTTGGGAAGGAATTTTAATGAAAGATTTGATTGCTCAAGCTGAGCCAGAACTTAACGCTGAAGTTGTAATCTTTCACGCTTCAGATGGATATACAACTGCAATGCCGGTAAAGTATCTAATTGATAATGATATAATATTGGCTAACAAAATGAACAATTTACCCCTTCCTCCTGAAAGAGGCTTCCCGTTTCAATTGGTTGCCGAAAGTAAATATGGTTACAAATGGATAAAATGGGTAACGGAAATTGAGTTTTCAGATAATACTGATTATTTAGGGTATTGGGAAAGCAGAGGATTCTCCAATAACGCTGACATTCCCTGATGACAAAGATAATTAATCTAAAGCAGTATTGCCCCCAAAAAGCAAACTAGAAAATTGCAGAAATTTATGACATTCAAAATTCTAAAAATTTTCCGTTTTCTTATTTTCAATTATAGGCACATGATAAGTGCTTCTAGGTCCACATTAATAATAAAATGTTGATTTAATCATAACTTTATATAAAAAAATTCTTTAAAACTCAACAAAAGCAATACTGTATCTTGAATTCACAAGCTTATTAGCACCCATTTTAATTTTTAAGAAACAATATTTCCTAAACAAGGATGCTAAATCTGAATAAAAAGGGGTAACTGAAGACGAAAGACAGCAGCAGAACTAAGTTGACAATACCTGAATTCGATGAAATACTACTCCAAGTAATAGATAAGGCGCTGCTGCTTTTAGGTCAAGGAGTAAAATCTACAATCTATTATCAGCTGGAGTACAAATATAACATCAAACGAAAACAAATTCCTGATAAAATAGAAGTTTTTTCAGATGTAATTGAGCAGATATTCGGCATGGGCGCAAGAAATTTAGAAATCATAATAATGAAGCTTCTTTTTGAAAAATTCAAAAACGACTTTAGGGCAGACTACCACGATTTATCCATAAGCGAATTAACTTTTGTAAAATATGTTAATTTGATGCGGAATAAGTATGAGGGTATTGAGAGCGCAATGGATTTTAGCATTATGGCTAATACTCAACAGCGTCAGGAGTACCTTTGAACCTTTTTTTCTCAGACACTAATCTTTATTTGGTTATTCTGAAAAATAGTGGTTTAAAATCTGGATTTTCCGTTCATAACCTGTTTATTATCAGATAATAATTATATCATGATTGAAAGTGGTAAATAAAAGACGAATCATTTCGCTGCTTAGCATTAAAAGTATGCTTTTTATACTATTGTTGTCAGCGACAGCAGTGGCTCTTGTAGTTTATACTACTTCAGTAACCATAACTCCGGTGAAACAAATCACTTTAGGTATAACAAGCAATTCATGGAATGTTTATGTCAATGAGGTAAATCAGGTTCGCTATTTACCAGGTGGATTTAGCGAAGTTACACTAGACACTGGTGATCCAAATACCTATGCGGCAAAAGTTGTTACCGATTCACACAAAGTATGCGCTGTAAAAATTGAACTAACCTCCGCTATTAACAGCAGTAAATTCTCTAACTTCAACATTACAGTACGCTCCTCTACTGGAGACACATGGACTGATGAAACACTCTACGCTGAGCCCACTGGACTAACCACCAAATCATACATAGACGGCTTAATCCCAGGAGACGTCGGCTACATACATCAAACAACATCAGCTACCAAATACTATGAAATCAAAGCAACATACTCGTATGACAAAGTAGACGAAACAGATCAGATTACAGTAACATTCCAATTTACACCACTCCCACAGGATACCTTCTAGACACGTATCCTTATTTTCTTAAAATCTTGAAAAAATAATAGTTACGCTGTAAGATTCAATGCAGTTCATAATAGCTAAAGCTCATTCAGCTCAAATTAAACGGTTTTAAAAAAAAGAAATGGGGAGTTATTTATTTGCGTCTTCTCAAGATTACTGCGGCTACAATAATTGAAGCTGCAACAATTAATTCACCGATAACTATGTAGATTTCATTGCCTAAGGTAGCACCTGCCCCTGAATTGATTATTGGAGAGGCGGTTTCAAGAGGAGCTTCTATCGAAGCTTGTGTCGTTAATGGTTCTGCGAACTGTTTACTAACTGAACCTGCTTCTTCAAAGCAGTAAAGGTTCCAATCCATGCAACCAACGTACAAACGTCCATCATATAATGATGGTGCAGAATGCATTTGGCTTCCAAATTGATCATAATTCGATAGTTTAGAGCCTGTTAAAGCATCAAGGACATGAAGTACTCTGCTTTCAATTACAATGTATAATCTGCCAAAGGAGTAAGCAATGCCCTCTGAGAGGTCTTCGCGAGATAGATAAGTATACCAAATTTCTTTACCCGTAGTGACGTTAAGGCATACTATTCCATAAAAGTCGTTCATGTAAATTTTGCCGTACTTATAAAGCGGTGAATTAATTTGGATAACTCCTCCAGTCTGACCGGGTGTTCCAGGATTGTGTCTAGCTTCGTATTTCCAGATTATATCGCCGGTTGTTGCATTTACTCCAAAGGTATAGAAGATGCCGCTTCTGATTGTTACAACATCTTTCCCAACTATTGCTGAAGCGTACATCCAGTTTCCGCCATAGGTGCTTCTATTCAAACTGTAAGGAATCGGGCTTCGCCAAATCTGTTCTCCCGTGTTCGCGTCAAGTTTGTATAAGCTGCCAAAACCTGTTCTTCCTACGCCAGGCGTCGCAGGAGTACATGAAGGTATATAGACTGCTCCATCGACGACCGTCGCTGTAGCCCTTACTTCCCCATCAGTGAAAAATTGCCAAAGTATATTGCCCGTATTTGCATCAAAGCAATAGACATGCTTGTCAAGTGCCCCAACGTAGACCTTATCATTAACCACAACCGGGGAACTTCTTGAGTAGACGGAGCCGCCAGAACCACTTGATAACATGCTATTAGTTTTGCCACCTACGAATGTCTTCCAAAGTTGAGTGCCGCTAGCAGCATCTAAGCAGTAGACGTATCCGCTATCTGCTCCAGTGTATAGTTTACCGTTAACTACTGCAGGAGATGATACCATCGGGAAACCTGTCTGGAAAGTCCAAAGTTTAGTTGCAGAATCAGCGCTTATTGCATAAACATTCCCGTCAAGGCATCCAAAATAAACTACATTATTTACTACTGTAGGATTGCTGTAGATTTGTCCTTCTGCTTTATATTTCCATTTCAAAGCCACATTTGTAGGTCCTGCGCCTATCCCACTGTGCTCAGGATCTGCTTGGAACATATTCCAATCTTTGGTTTCACTGCTAAGACACCAAATTTCGCCGACGAAAAATCCTCCGAAGTAAATACCAGGTGTATTCGCCGTATAGGATGGAACCATGTATAGATTTCCATAGGCATTGCATTGAGCTAAACCTGGGCCTGCTTGACATTCAACTGGTATTGACCAGAGCAATTCGCCAGTTAAAGCATCATAGCAGTCAAATTCTGGTTTTCCAAATTCTCCGGTTGCGAAGTCTCTATATTGACTCTCTCCTTGCTGCACATACAATTTATCGCCTGCTATGGTGAGCTTATTAGAATAGGCAATACCTGGGCCTTTCTGGCGCCAGACCAGTTCGCCAGTATTGGCGTTTAGGGCATAAACGTAGGTGTCTTGATTGTGCTCATATACAAGACCGTTGCCGACGGCTGTTCCAGATGCCCATTGCCCATAATAACCGCCTGGATTGTAGGTCCATAGCAGTTCGCCGGTGTTAGCGTTCCAAGCGCGCATGTTATTATCGAGTCCGCCGTGAATGATTTTTCCTTCATAATAGCTCATGCCATAAATGAAGCTTGTAGTTACGCCGACTTTCCAGATTTGGGTCCCAGTGCGAGCATCAATCGCTCTTAGAAATCCTCCGTGAGCATCGCCAATGAAGACTTTACCATCCCCATAACAGGAATATCCTGGATGCACATTCAACTCACTTGTTCTATTCCAAACCAGAATTGGCGGCTGCGTCGGATCTGGCAGGCTCCATCCATAGGTAGTACTCACAAACATTTTGATTTCGGGAACATATGTGCCGCTAAAACCTGCTGGCGGATCCCAGACAGATGAACCGTCAGCAATCTTTACGCATCTGCTGCCCATCATCATATAATTATCATCAATTTTCACGCAGGCTCCTGACACACCGTCTTTCTTCCAAACAATTACTCCAGAGAAAGGATCAATTGCAGCAACGATTCCAGGGAAAGTTCCAGCACGACCTTGACTAAAGAATAACAGTCCATTGAAAGCCGTAAGAGTTGAACCGCCATAATGGAATTCTTGATCTGCCAATCCAGGGATTTCAAGCGCCCATTCAAGATTAGGAGCAGTCGGTCCTGGTCCAGCGCTATAATATGTATTGGTCGCATCTGCATTAGGATGAGTCCATTCATACTGCAACATATTCGCCGAGGTTACAACTTGCGCCTCCACAATAGAGATGCTTAATATCGAAGTCAGAACAGAAATTGATGAAAAAAGCAACATCAATAGCAATAGAATCGCAAAGGATAAATATAATTTAGCTTTTTTCATATAAAACCTCCAAAAATTACCTATATTTAATAAATAGGCGCTTTTTTCTTTTAAAATTTTTGCTAAACTAAGGCAATTTTAGAAAAAACGCGGTCATACCCTACGACATCAACCAACTCGCCCACAACCTAAAACAACTTTTTGACATAGAAGAAAAAACCCCGCCAACAGCACCAAAAATAGGAGGCAAAGCCAGCTACCCAATATCGACAAAAATTCATTTTTTATAAGAATCACACTTTTAGAATCCGTTTCTATAGGTTTGCTTGGGCTCTGGGCAGGCGAACTTAAGGAGAGATTTTAGAAGAGAGAATGAAATGAAAATTCTACTACAACTATCAAACTAAGGATTACTAACCTGCCA
>CAZQTZ010000060.1:0-10363 GCA_964596465.1 uncultured Candidatus Bathyarchaeia archaeon
AGTGAGCACATGAAGAGTCCTATCGCTTTAACAAGTATTCTCGTTGCACTATTGGCGGCAGGGTTAGTTGTATTTGTATATGCGGATGCTTCGGGAGATTTTTGGATTTCAAGAACCCCGATGCCGATTTTAGTAAAAGACTCTGCGGCAATTGGAGCAAATAGTGAAATCTTTGTTATGGGCTTCAGCTATACATCAGATAGTAATTCCACTTTTATTAGGAATGCGTTCAATTATGCATACAATCCAGCCATTGACAGATGGTTTTCAAAGACTCCTATGCCAGTAATTCAATCAGAATTCGCGATTGCCACTTATCAGGATAAGATCTATATTCTAGGCGGAGCGAACACATTTCCAACTGGAGATAGCTACTACTCGAAAACAAATCAAGTATATGATGTGAAGAATGATACTTGGGAAATTAAGACAGCTCTCTCTTGGCCACGATGGGGAATGAAAGCTAGTGTCGTGAGAGATAAGATTTACCTTATTAGCGGAATGCTACTACAACAAAACAATGAAGTTACAAATCTCAACCAAGCTTATGACCCCGCAACCGACACTTGGACAACCCTTGCACCTTTACCGACTCCTGTCTACAATTATGCCTCAGCGGTGGTTGATAACAAAATCTACATTATTGGCGGTGGACGCGGAGGAAAAAATGGAAATGGCTTGGATTTGGTTCAGATTTATGATCCGCAAACAAACAACTGGACTTTAGGAACCCCTTTGCCAATTGCTGTAGGTAATGCGGTAGGAGCTGTTTTAGGTAATGATTCAACATCTGCGAGGATTGTAGTTCTTGGCGTCAAAAACGAGTACTTTGACATAAACAGTACAGCTATAACACAGATTTATGATCTAAAATCAGACACTTGGACTATTGGCGCCCCAATCCCCGCACCCAGCACCATCGACTTCTCCCTCGTAGCTTTAGATGACACAATTTATGTTGAAGGAGGAAAGCCGTTTGGACTTACACCTGGACTTTATAGAAGCGTGAATATTCAATATGTTCCATCCGTAACTGAACCTTCACCTACCGCAAATGAATCTTCACCGAATCCATCACAAACACCAATTGAAACTGCATCATCATATCTAACACCAACTCCAACAATCAGCACTATCATAACAACTACCCCTGAAGCATCACCCTCCTCACAAAATAACCAGACACCAACACCTCAACAGACAACTCCTTCACTGAACCTTATCACCATAATCGAGATAGCAATAGTGATAATCGCGGTCGTAGTTGCTGCGTTTATTGTCTGGAGAACACAAAAGCACAGCTAGTTATAAACTAAAAGCTTATTTGTTTTAATGCATCATGCGGGTTCGGGAGTAATGAAAAGGTTGGCGTCCACCGAAAGGGGTTATGATCTACATGAATTACTCAGTGCACTGCAGAAGTGCATACGTAGAGGCATGGAATATGAGGCACTGCATTTTGCGATTGAGCTAGAAGAGTTTGGAAAATCAGGCCCAACCATACTGTGGAATAGACTTAAAATCATAGCATGCGAAGACATCGGTCCCGCTAATCCAACTATGCCTCTCCTGGTTGACTTGATGCTTAAACATTATCAAGCAGAAAAGGCAAAACTAGTCGAAAACTCAGACAGACTATTTCTTGCTAATGCGATCGTCTGTTTGTGCCGTAGTCCAAAAAGCAGGATAACGGATGATTTACTTACAGTTGTTTCGTATGAAAGAGAAAAAGAGAACAAAAAAATTCCGATACCAGATTTTGCCCTTGATAGTCACACTTCCCAAGGCGCAAAGATGGGGCGCGGAATCGAACACTTTTTCACAGAAGGCAACAAACTCGAAAACGAAGCATTAACAAACCCGTATACTAAGCAAGCTAAAGAATTCCTGATGAAATATCGATAATCAATACAGCAAAAACTTCATGTCTCGAACCTAAACCTATATTTAAGAGGTCTGTGAGGTTTAACATTAAAAAATGATTGAAATAGCTAAATTTTACATAATGAAGACTTGAAAAAACACATAAAAATATAAAAACGCTTAGATAAAAATCATAAATACTTCGAAGCTTCGAAGACAAACCAAGCAGAACTGTTATAATAAAAGCCGCATAATGAATTCGAATATGAGCAGAACTAACCGACTGAAAAACATAGAAGAAAATCAAAAACTTAACCCCAAGCTGACAGAAACACTAAGCGAAGCAATAGAAGTTCTGCCAGACATAGAAGACTGATAGCCTTCTTTTAGAATCTACGAAAAAGCACGCTTTAATAGAGTTATTGGAAACGCAGATGCTAATTTTAAGGCCATAAAACTTATTTGCTTACATGTGTTTTCGTGACTTGATTTAAGAGGCTTTAAGTTATGAGTAACTTGACTGTTGCAGTTATCGGCGTATCAGGCTATAGCAGCAGCATTGCTAAGAAAGGAACATCCACCGATATCACGTTATATAATTTGAAAAAAGGTGAAGACACCCTCACACTTATAGAACCTAACCGATACCCCGAAAGACTAGCTCCCTTGTTCTTTACAACATCTGAAGCGAAGAAAGCGCTTATAGTGGTTGATGAATTAAACGCTACTTTAGGTGAAAGCTTAGTTATGCTTCAGTGCTGCGGAATAAGCAGCGGATATTTTGTTCTAAGAAACTATATACCTAAAGAAAAAATAGAACCGATTATAAAAGGAACCATACTTGAGAAATATGAATTCGTTCCAGATGATCCAAACCTAATCAGGGAAAAGTTACTAAATGATGCAATCCAACAAAAAGTGGACAACGCAAACATTGGAACAGTACCTGTAGATCATGCTTTTAACGTTAAAGGTGTCGGAACTGTCGTTTTAGGTGTCGTAGTCAACGGAGGCATCGCCAAACATGCCAACTTATTTGCGCACCCAGGAGGAAAAACAGCACAGGTCAGGTCGATTCAGAAGCACGACGACGAATTTGATACCGCAGTTGAGGGCGACCGTGTCGGATTAGCCATTAAAAACGTTGAAGTAGACGACGTGGATAGAGGCACAGTACTAACAAACGACCCCGCAATAAAATCTTCTAAAACACTGAAAACTAAAGCCATGTTAGTTAAGTATTGGCAGATGCCAATGAAAGAAGGCATGGTTGTACATGTTGGACACTGGATGCAGTTTCTTAACAGTAAAGTGGACGCAGTAAGCGACGAAGGAGACTGGCGTAAACCTATACTAACTTTAACTTTAGAAAAAGAACTTGTTTACCGCCCAGGAGACAAAGCAGTCCTTATGTACCTTGAAGGCGGCAAACTCCGAGTAGCCGGAACCATTGAGCTAACTTAAGGTTCTATCGCTTTCTTTTTTGATGGTTTTCGGCTGAAGAGCAGAGGGATACCTGCGAGAGGTAAGGAGAGCACCCAAAGATCCATGTTATGGCCTAGGAACCAGGCATACCATGTGCTCCATTTTGCGTCTGTTCCCAAGAATAGCCACATCACATAGATTATGAGGAAATACAAACCCAGAGCTGTAACAATAGCACCGATTTTGCGCAAGTCGACTTCGGCCAAGGCTGTTGCTTTTGAGGTTTTCAAGGTAAAGTAAGCTGAATATAATGCTAAGATCAGCAAACCGATAGTTGTTAAGCAGAAGCTGATTATGTGATCAGGATACGCAGTCATATACTCGATACCTTTACGTTCGATAGCACCTATCCAATTGCCAGTGTTGTTGATCCAGAACATAAAAATGTAGACTGTGCCAGCGATTAATCCCCATTTTATAATACTGTTTGGAGGCTTTCTGGGATTAAATTCGAAGAATAGCTTTACCAAAACCATAGGAATTATTACAGATTCGAAAAATACTGGCAAGGTACTTTCGATAAATGAGCCTAAACCTATGCTTGAAGATTCAGTTCCAATTGCTAAGGCAACACTCCAGACTACACATGGAAATAGCGCGAGCATTGCGATTGCTTCACCGAGTAAAACCCAGCGAATAGACATAGTTAGTTCAGGTTTTGAAAGATCTTTCCTGACTACAAAGAATAAAATGGTAAATACAGCGATAAGAGCTGCCATTGTGCGAAAACCTAAACCGAATGTTCCAGCGGTATCAGTTAAAGAAACCCAAAACCAACCGCCGCGAAAGATGTTGAATGCGCCTTTGATAAATTGGAATCCTGTAAAACAAAACCAAGTTATCGCAACAAGAAGCAGCCCGATTTTTAGCGCTGAATAATCCTTTAAATCACTCATAATTCTCTCTCCCGAGTACATAGAATTAGCAGACGACTTAGTATATATATTTACCAATGGAAAGCGCTTGAATCGTAAAGTTCAGAGAAATATTACATCTAAAGATAGAAGCGAGTTGACGGTTATTCTTATAAATTAATGATTACTAATACTTGCAGGGAGAGACTTCTGTTGCCTTTAACGAATAAGCAGAAAAATTGGTTCCTTTACACTGTTGAGGGAGTAGGGACAGTTTTCGTTAGCCTCTTTATATTTGTATATTTAGCGGGTCTGAGTAGATTGCCCAGTGATGTAGTTTATCATTCTGACCCCGTTTTCAGATTTCCACTATCTATAATTGGGGCTATTCTAGTAACATTAGCAGTAGTTGCCATAGTAATTGCCGTAGTTTTTAATAAGAAAAAAGACAGCTGAACCTCCTGCTGATTAACTGGGCGTATTTTAGTAAGAGGCTGTCCTTATTTTTCACTCAGTTTTTGTTTGAACAATAAAGGTAAACCCGCTATTGGAAACGCGACTATCCAGAGATCCATGTTGTGACCTAGGAACCAGGCATACCATTCATTCCAGCCTCCGACGCTACCAAGAAGAAGCCACATTATGTAGATTATGTCGAAGTATAAGCCCATAAGTAAGACCTGAACACCGATTTTATGCCAGTCAAGGTGACCTAATGACTCTGTACCTAACGACTTTTTCGTGAAGTATATGGCATATAAAGCAAGAGCAAGAAGCCCAAAGGTTGTTAATAAGAAACTGAAGATATTTGCAGGATAGTCAAAGATAAGCCCCCAGCCCTTGTATAGAGCAGCAGTTAACCAGTTACAGGTGTTATTAAGCCAGAATACAATGGCATAAACAGCTCCAGTGATTAAGCCCCATTTGATTTTATCCTTACTTGGTTTGCTTAAGTTAAGTGCAAAGAATAGTTTGATTAATGCTATAGGAAGAGCGATGGCTTCTACCATACAAGGTATTCCAGTATTTATTAGAAACACAAAGTTGAATGAGAAGCCAGACGCATCAGCTGCGATTCCGCCAAACGCTGATGGGAGTATACCCCAAATCCCCGAAATCAGTAGGGATAACCAATAGACAGCCTCTAAAACTATGACAATCTTTAGAACCCTAAGTAATGATGATCGGGGAGGATTCTTAAAAAGGTAAAATACGAGACCGATAACAGCGATTAAACTGGCGATTGTTCGAACGATAAGGCCGATAACACCTGAAACATCAGTTATTAAAATCCAAGTTGCACTTGGTCCCTGAAAGAAGAGGTATTCATTAATATTCACACAGGCTTTAAAAAGCTCATGAAAAGAGAATAAGAACCAAACCAAACTAGTGACCAATAAACCCACTTTTAGCATTAAAACAGACCTTAATTGTTCCATCAAAATCTACCAAGCCGACTAGAAAAACAAATGCCTCGTTAGGTATATTACATTTACGTTTGACTGATGAAAAATTCGCTGAAAATTCGCCAGACTTTTGAAAGAAATAAATAGCTAGTCTTAAATGCAAAATATTTGATTATTATGAAGAAGGAGAGCAATTAGATGAGACTAAATAACAGGCAAATTACAAAGTTTGTATATGCATCTGAAGGGGCAGGAACAGTTTTCGCCGGAATTTTTCTAGCCGCATACCTACTGGGGCTTCCTTCAACTGAAGTTCGGCATTCAGAGCCAATTTTTCGTACTTCGCTCTCAGTTGTAGGCATCATATTTGTCGTCTTAGTTCTGGTTGCTTTAGTACTATCTTTCTACATTAAGAAAAACAGGGAATAGCAAACCTTTCTCATAATTTTAATTAGAAGCCATAAAGTTCATTTAGGTTCGAGAAGTTCAAACCCTGTCTTCGTATCTGTTATCCGCTGAGAACTGGTGCCTGTCAATTCTAACAAGATTACTTCACCGACTAACCAGATATCGACACCTTTGCGGATACATCCTGTTATGACTTTTTCTCCTCTGCCGAAACTTGCATGCATATGTAAACTCGGTTTTCCGTCTTCTGACCTAAAGATTGTTCCCACTCCACAAACTTCGCTTATCCCCGTCAGCAGAGTAACAACCGGTTCAACAGGCAAAGATTCCCCGCCTTTAGGACCAACAACAACACGCCCATCCTTTTTGGCGCCTCCGACAAGAAAGCAAACTGCACTCTGAATCTGATTTTGCGTCGCAAAATGTTCCAGAACATCCGGAAGATGATCACCATCATGAAGCCGAATTACAAAAAGACGCCCAATTTTCGCCTCAGTAAATTGCATAACTAACCCTCAACGGAAAGCTAAAGTAACTTGAATATAAAAAGAATTTTTACAAATAAATAGAATACTAAAGATATAGGATTAAGGCGAAGACTCTTATTCGACCCTTATTCAGTTTAGAACCTATCTAGGTAGATTGGTTCTGCTGCTTCTTTCTTACGTTTCTCTAAAAGAATTCTTTCAGAGTCTGAAATCGAAATTTCGACAGTAGCAGAGGTGAAAACAGCACATTTTTGCTTGATTTCCTGAGACACTTCTTTTCCTCCCAATTACATTTAATGCGGATTATTGACCTTATGCGCCTAACTAATAAATGTTATGTGCGTAGAGGAAATTTATATACGAAATAATTAATACAGAATCGTTTCATCTGAAACGATCGTTTTTCCAGACATCAGCACTATCGCTGTATCCGCGGCGCTCCCAAAAACCCAACTCCTTCCCCTTAGTAAATTGGACTTGGATAACCCATAGAGCGCTCTTGTACGCGTATTTACTTGGAACAATAAGTCGAAGTGGAAAACCATAACCTTCCTCTAACAATTCTCCATTCAGCTTATACGCTAAGAGGATATCGTCACCCATGAGTTCTTCTCTAAAAAGAGAGGTGCTGTATGTATCTGCGCATCTAAAAGTCACTGCCTTGGCAGTATCTTTAGGCTTTACGAGTTGTTCTATGTCTTTGAGACGAACTCCTTCCCAGCGACAGTCTAGTACGCTCCAGCCTTCTACACAGTGAAAATCACTTATTGAAACTACTTTTGGAAACTGTAGAATCTGTCCCCAATTGAGCTTTATAGGATTATTTACTTCGCCATCTATGGTTAAAGTATAAGTTTCTAGGTCGATATGGGGATTTGTAGAGATAATACCTGGATGGTCTATGCCCCATCTTAAAATTCTAGCTATCGGTCGTTGCTGGGGAGGTAAATTCTTTTCCTTTTTATTTTCAGAAGACACAGTAAGCCCTATTATCAATTTGTCTCTGAGATTGAAATAAAGTTTGCTAACAAATTATAAGCCACCCAAAAAGCTGGTTAACTGTTTTTGCTGGCGTTCCTCTTTGCTGAAATGCGAGACCTTCACGCCAACTCTTCGCACTTCGAGATGAGATTCATCAAGGAATTTTTCAAAAAGATCACGCACCGCTTTGCGAATTGTTTCCGCATCTCTCGCGGGCTTTTCCAAAGTGTGAGATCGACTTTTAGCGCTTAAATCAGTCAGTATAGCGACTATACCTACCTGTTTAAAACTGAGAGTTTTCTGAGATACTTCCTTAAAGATTTCCTCTATCTGTTGATCGGTTTTCTGCAAAATTAAAGCTAAGTCTCGTGTGTTCTCCTTTAAAGTAGATATCCTACTTATCGACTCGGCCTCACCTGCCTCCTGGACAGGCTCATTATCAATGCCGTTTGCCGCATTAAAGAAATAGATTCCAAGAATTTTTCCGAAAGCAGCAATTAGCTTTTGAATATCATAGTTGGCCAAGTCAGCAACAGTTTTTATTCCCATTGACTCCATCTTAGCGGTTGTCTTTCTACCAACACCAATAAGTTTGTCAACTGGAAGGGGAAAAAGAAAATCTCGGACCTCTTCAGGAGTGACAATTGTTAATCCGTCAGGTTTTTGCTTGTCGCTGGCGATTTTTGCTATAAGTTTGTTAGGACCTACACCAACAGAAAAGGATACACCTATCTGTTGCTTAACCGCTTCTTTCATCTCCTGAATTAAGCTAGTGACCTTCTTAAAATCGCAGTTTAGTTTTTGAGTAACATCTAAGTAGGCTTCATCAATACCCATCTGCTCAAAAGCGTCAGCGTACCCTCGGAGTATGAGCATAATTTTGTCGGAGAGTCGCTGGTAATAATCATAATCCACAGGCAGAAAAACCGCATCTTTGCCTTCAAGACGTTTAATGGCTAAAAATATAGGAATGCCTGATTTAACACCAAACTTTCTAGCTAAATAGTTTGAGGTAGCTACTGCACCGCTGTCGGGGGTGCGCCCTGAATACATACCAACTACAACGGGTTTGTCCTTGAGAGCGGGATTACGAAGCTCCTCGCATTGTGCGAAAAAATAATCCAAATCTACTAGCAGTACTACTCGAGATTGAGAAGGCATCCAATTTACCTCTTACCTAAATTAAGCAACCAAGAACCATCACATGAAGCAGTGTTCAACAGGGGCAGATTTTCTCGGCAAACACCATACTGCATACCCTTTTCTAATACCAAGTCACGTATATTCTTCAAGAGCTTATATCGCAATTCTTTGGGTAACAATGTATTTCCGCCTATTCTTTCGCCGTCTCGAAAATAGAGCGGTTTCAGTCTTTCGGTAACGTCAGGAAAGATTTTGCTTAGTCGACTCCAATTATCAGGCTTAGGTTTGTAAGTTGAACTTGTTATATGCTTCACACCCATACTGGCAAGAGTGGAGATGAGGCTACCTGGATTATCATTAATATTAGGAATAACAGGATCTATTCGCACTGAAACGGGCACACCCGTTCTTATTAAATCCTGAGCTGCTCTAATGCGTTCGCTTGATGAGGGAGCGCGGGGCTCAATCTGTGCGGCTATGCTATCGTCATCGGTTGTTATAGTTAAAGCAACAGTAGAGGGAATTTTTGCCAGAAGATCATCATCCCGAGTTACAATGTTAGATTTGGTAATTATCTGAAGTTTACAATTACTGTTTGCTAAAATCTCAAGGCACTTTCGGGTTAATCCAGCTGTACCTTCAATCCGAGGATATGGATCTGAAGAGTTCGCCATGGATACTGTTTCACCTTTCAACTTTAATGCTTCTCTCTTTAAGTTTGTTAGCAAATCTTTTTTTGGCCTACAATCCTGAAAATTAGGAACATAACTTGAAGCATAACAATAGACACATTGATGATCACACCCACTGTAGGGATTAAAAGTCAACTTGGACGGACAAGTACACAAAGAAGAATGCCAGGGATCAAATCCAGAAATCAACGGCAAATATATCCACATGAAACCTATACAAGAAGGCAAACAAAAACTATTCGATTTATTAAAATTAATCCAATTTTTAAATTAGAAAAAGACTAAGAAAGAAAGGGTAGCATATTATTGGTTGGTAATACCTGATTTTTGGTTTTGACTTGCCCTATATTTAATCTGAAAGGATATTGTCTTCGCTCCAGAGCCAGTTGGTTCCTTTGAGTGTTTTCATTAATGGTACCAAGATGATCATTGCGATTATAGCTTGAACGATTCTAATTGCGGGGTAAAGGAATGGACTAGCGAGAAAGGCTATGCGAACGATATCGATAGACATGCCAAAAATTCCTTCATAGACCATAGGAGTGGCGAAGGCTAGTGAGCCCCACATGTTATCTGCTTGGTTCCCGATGAAAGCTAGTAAGAAGAAAAAGGCTACTCCGTGTGCTACTGAAAGCTTCTTTCCAAAGAAAGCTACTGGTAAAATCAATGCTAACGTTATGATTTTATCGAATAAAACAGCTAAAGCAACGTGAGCATTTTCAGTTAATGGGTTTGCTGGGGGCGTGAATAGAAAAGCAAGGGTTAGGATACCTAATACTGCAAAGCCCCATTTCCATTTTTTATAAAAGATTAAACCAATCACCAGGGCGTTAAACATGGGGGCAACGATAAATGGAAGATTGTATGGACTCATGCCTGTGAGAGCGAAGGTAATTGAAGATCCTAATAGGGCAGCAGAAGCGCCTAGATATGGACCTAAGACTATACCGAATACTGACGCTATAAGTGCAGCAAAAGAGATTTCGATTGTTCCTACGGTTGTGGGAATCCTTACTGGAGCGGTAAGGGATAAAACATAGTAT
>CAZQTZ010000061.1:0-10303 GCA_964596465.1 uncultured Candidatus Bathyarchaeia archaeon
CCAACTGCTGGTGTTGGTTCTCCGCCGAAGGCTTCAATCAGTCTATCGTATCTTCCCCCGCCGCCCAAGGCTATATCTAATTCGGGTATATATAACTCAAAAATGATGCCTGTATAGTACTCTAACCCTCTCGCAAAAGCAGGATCAACAGTTTTTATTTCGCATCCGCTTTCTGTGACCAATTTTAGAACCGAGCTCAAATTCTCTACCGCAATTAACCCCTTCTCGTAGTCCTGCAGGTGGGCTTTCATTTTTTCTACGGTTTCAAAAACGCTGTTGCCTTTTAGGTCGATTAATCCTTGAAGTGTGCTGCGGCATTTCGCTGAATCCACTAAGGCTAATGCGGCATCATATTCTTTTTTATCCATTTTCTGTAATATTGCATTCTGAGTCTTTTCGCTAATACCTTCTTGACTCATTATTCCCTTCAATACTCCAACATGCCCTATCTTTATTGCATAATTGTTTAATCCAGTATTATTTAACAGACTGTTTGCGAGTAAGATGATTTCCGCGTCTGCTTCTGGTTTGTTTGAGCCTAGAATTTCAAAGTTGGCCTGCCAAAATTCTCTATATCTTCCTTTTTGAGGTTCATCATAACGGTAAACGGTGCCTACGCTAAAAATCCTTAAGGGTTTTGCCTCGTTTTTTAGGGAAGTTGTAGCTAATCTGGCAATTGAGGCTGTAAATTCTGGTCTTAGCGCCACTTTTCTGCCGCCTAAATCATCAAAGATGAACATGCGCTGACGGATTTCTTCTCCTGATTTGGCGCTTAAGAGTTCAAAAGGCTCAACAATTGGAGTAATAATTTCTCTAAAACCGTAATTTGATGCCGCCTGCTTAGCTTTGCTTATAACATAAGTAATTATTTCTGTTTCTTCAGGTAATATGTCTCTCATTCCGCGAACAGACTGAAAACTTGACATTTAGCTTTTCCCCGATTACTTGAAGGTTAATGGTGCGACTGAGTAGTAAACTATTTCTCCTCTACGATTCATAACACCTAATATTAGTTCTTTTTTTAGACTTTGGCTTTGTTTAAGAGCTTTTGCTAAATCCTCCATAGGCAGGGGTTTGCCTTCTTGAGTGCTTAATATCAATGATGAAGCTGCGTCTTTGCCATATGTCCCACGTTCATAGATTCGAAAGTCAATGGCTGTTCCAAAACCTTCTCGGACAACATATCCTCGACTTCGCAAATCACGGTAAACAAGGTAGTGGACCCAAGCGTTTTCGTCTACTTTTTGGTAGGCTTGAAGGAGATCTTCAAAGGTTATGTTTTTATCTTTTCTATCTTTAACTGTGAGCATTTGCTTATCTAGGAGAAATAAGGCTTCATAAAATGATAACGTGAACTTTTCTTTTTCAGCTACGCCATAACCTCGTTGGCTCAGCGAGTCAATGCTACTTTTCTCAATTATGGATACACCATTCTCTGTAATTATGCCTTCTACATTAGGCTCTGAGCTGTTTGAAGAATTCTCTTTGGCGCTCATTAGTTATCTACCGTATGTCCTTCTATTTTAGGTGTTAATTAATTAACGTTGTCACTATCTGCCTGTTGTGAAATATTATCATAAATATAGATATTAACTAATAATTTTTAATATTGATGCTTTCTTCATAACGTTTTTATTGCTTTTTCCTTTTTTCTAAGCGATGGGGGGTAATGAATAGTTGCCAAAGTATATTGATCCAAGGCGCGTGGTATCGTCATATTTTAGTCACTTAAGTATGCTGGAAAATAACGCCGCTGCTCTATATAGCACCGTAGCTGCAAAAACAAATACGATTTCCGTTCAATGTATCCTGAAAAAAATCGCAACTGATAGTAAAAAGCATTCCTCTCTTCTCGAGGAAATGAGTGAAAAATTAGTAATGCCCCGTGCTAAAAGTATTGAGAATATAACAGAATTCGGAGACGCTTTTAAAATCATCTATGTTATGCAAAAAGATGCTGAAGTTAGTAACGAAATCGATAATATTGAACTTCTTACTATGTCAGCTAAACTTGCTATCCTAGAAAAAGTTCTTAATGAAAAATACTCCATTATGCAAGATAGGATTTCAAAAATTGTGAATCGATCATTTAACTTGTTCCAAACCCTGAGTATCGATTCTTATAAGAGCTTTTTTGAAAGAATAGCGCATGATGAAGTTGAACATCAGAATCTTCTTGCAAGCATCCAAGCCATCGTTGGAGTTCCAAATCAACCTGCAGAGAAAGTTAGTTTTGAAGTGAATATACCCTCACCTATAGCATCTCAAATCAATGTTCATTTAGGTGAGTCTTCATCAAATAAAAAAGAGCATAATTAAGCTCTTTCTATCTTTTCTTTTCTGTATTCTGAGTTCATAAACGATTAATCAAGCAAATTATACTATTTGGTTGAAGTGAATAAATTGAAAAATAACAATGATTCGCCTGGTCTTAGAGGTTTACTTTGTTCTCTGAGTCTTTATGAGAATAAAACCGCTCAGATCTACAAGCAAATTGCCGATAAAGTCGATGTTCCTTTGATTAAGTCTTTGCTCCTTGAAATTTCACTTGACAGTTTGAAGCATCATCATTTGCTCAAAGGCGTAGCTGATAGTATGCCTAAAGCTAATGGAGAAAAAGAATGCCCGTTAAGGATTAACAACGAATGGAATAAAATTGAATCCTATTTAGCTGATCTACTCAAAAAAGAGCGAATCGCGGAAATTGATTTACCTGAATTATCTGAAAAACTCACCTTATTTGAAAGTGTAATGGGTGAGGAATATGATATTTTCATTCAGATTAAATCCTTAGAATTATTCGCCAAGGAAATAAAAAACAAATACAACGTTACTTTAGAAAACGTAGAGGATATCTTTAATGGAATAATTGATGATGAGCAACATCATCGGGAAATTTTAGCTACCATCAAGGACCTTATCCGCCAAAACGAGCAGAAAATGATTATCAAAGATCCTTTGCACGAATTTAGGAAAATTGGTGTGCCTTCTCATTAATTGAGTTGGCTAATAAACCCCAGTTTTAAATTTCTTAAAATCTTTAGGATAATAGATTCCATCCTCGCATATTATCCCTGATACGTATTTGAGTGGTGTTGCATCAAAAGCTGGGTTAATTACTTTTACACCAGACGGTGCTATTTGTACTCCCCCTAAATGTGTTACTTCTTCTGGTTTCCTTTCTTCTATTGTAACATCAGCCGCTTTTCGTGTCAAGTCAAATGTAGATTTTGGGGCTGCAACATAAAACGGTACTTTATTCTCTTTAGCTAAAACAGCTACGCTATAGGTACCTATCTTGTTAAATACGGCGTCTTGGACTATTCGGTCTGCTCCCACGATAACCAAGTTTACCCATCCCTTATTCATTACGTATCCTGCCATGTTATCTGTGATTAAAGTAACTGGTATACCATCACGTTGTAGTTCATAGGCTGTAAGTCGGGCACCTTGTAGAAGAGGTCTTGTTTCATCTGCGATGACTCTGATTTTTTTACCCTGCTCCCAAGCAGCTCTTACAACACCTAATGACATGCCATACTCAACTGCGGCTAACTCCCCAGCGTTACAGTGTGTCAAAATGGTGTCTCCATCTTTTATGAGAGTAGCTCCATGCTGACCTATAGCGTGGTCAGCTTGAGCGTCTTCATCTGCTATTTTTTTTGCTTCCTCGATAACGACTGTTTTTAGTTCTTCTAAAGTTCCTTTGGTGTCTTTGGCTTTATTGATTACCCGGTCTGCTGCCCAAAAGAGGTTAACTGCAGTAGGACGCGTTTTTTTTATTGTATTTGCGGCATCTTTTAGCTCAGCTAATATTTTTTCTCTGCTGGTTGCTTTGGAATGGTACGCTGTTAAAGCTATTCCGTAGGCGGCAGATGCCCCTAGAAGGGGGGCGCCTCTTATGCGCATATTTTTTATGGCTTCTGCCATAGCTTCATGGGATTTGATTTCTATCATTACTGTTTCAAGCGGGAGTTTGGTTTGGTCAAGGGTTAAGACAGTTCCATTCTTCCATTGTATAGTACGCATCTATGTGCCTCGTATTAGTTATTTAGGAATAAAGTTACTTGATGATTATGTTTAAGATTTTGGCTAAAAGAATTAAGGAAATAAGAAGAAAATTTTTTTATTATCGGTTCTCGGTGTCGAAGGGTGATTTTAAGTAGGTCACAACTTCGATTGGTGTATCACTGCTGGTTTTTAGTCGTTTTTTCCATTCGTCTCCAACTGCAATAAGCGAGAAGACGCCTGATATTTCTGCTTTCGACTTCTTAACTAGATTTATTAGTGCTTCTTGAGTTTCTCCGCTTTTTATCATGTCATCTACTACTAGAACGCTGTCGCGTTTCTTGATTATTTCTTTTGGAATGTAGAGTGTGACGGTTACTCCGGAGTCTTTTCCAAGAATGAAAGTTTCGTCTATGAAAGCTTTGACTCCTACTTCTTTGTTTCTTTTGGCAACAATTAGATTGACTCCTAAAGCATTTGCAACCATTGTTGCAAGAGGTACTCCGTCGACTGCCGCGGTTAAGACTTTAGTAACGCGTTTGCCGGCGAAATTTGCTAAAGCGTGGTTTGCGGCTTGCTGAAGAATGTTATAGTCTCCAATGATTTCGGTGTTATCAAAATATCCTGTATCATCAAATTTTATTCGACTTCGAAGCTCGGTTTCTAAACCGACCAGTTTAGTTAGGACTCTCCAAAGTTGTTTAGCTCTAGTTGTGTTCGGGAGAACATGCCCTTTTGCGTATCTGCTTAAGACAGTAACAGGTAGACCCGTTTTAGAAGCCAACTCTCGATAAGTTATATTACGTTTATATTTTGCTGTTCTCAGCAGCTCTATAGTCATTTAACGAAGTTTCTAATCTTCTGCATGATTGATCGTGCTCATTTTAACTCCCCATTTAAACACCGACAAATCAATTACTGAACGTTTACTTTCTAATGAATCTTGCTAATTTATATTTTCCGTTAAAAATTATGGGTATTTGTTCTTCTTTGTTGATGGATATCTGGTTTCTACTGTTCATATTCGGTTGGGTCTAGTATTTTCGCTTTTTTGAAGGCTTTTTTACGGTTGATGCAGGATTCGCATTTGCCACAGTGTTTTTTTCCAGAACGATAACATGACCATGTGATTTCAAATGGCACGCCTAGTTCGTTGCCTTTCTTAATTAGTTCCGCTTTTGAATATTCGCTAAATGGGGCTTCGATTTTTATTTTACTATCTGTTCCTAGTTGCGCTGTTTTTTCAAAGGCTTCATAAAATTCTTTTCGGCAGTCTGGATAAAATTTCGCATCTGAACCGTGAGCACCATAAGCTATCATATTCGCATCTATTGAAGAGGCATAGGCTACTGCTGTGGATAGGAAAATTGCGTTTCGGAACGGTACAATTATCGGTTGAGTAAATTTCTCTGTTAGCGGAATTTTTTCGTCACAAAGAGATGTGACTCCAGTAAAAATTTGTCTTAAAGAAGATAAATCAACTATTTTTATTGATGCTGAAATATTTTGAGCGATTTTTTGGGCAAACTCGATTTCTTTGTCTGCTATCTGCCCGTAATTAAAGGTTAGAGCATAAATCTGGTATCCGAGGCTTTTTGCCCAATACGCTACAGTGGCAGAGTCTGGTCCACCGCTTAAAATAACTACACATTTCTTTTTTTGAGTCATTATTTTTCCTCTAGTTGTTTTTCCTTACTCTATTTGTTATATTCAATTTAGATGTAAGCGAGTTCTCCGATTTTTCCTCTAAGACGATTCCAAAGCGCGGTTAAGATGATGAAGGCAACAATAAGCACAATTGCACGTTCGATGGCTGAGACTGGTGTAATCGCTGTCCAAACTGGACCTTTTAATCCAACAATAAATACGCTACCCAGATTCATTGTTGCGTTCTCAATTATAGTTGTTAGGTATACGCAGCACCCAGTTACTACATACCAAGAAGCTTTGGTCCAAAGAGTTTTCTGTTCTTTAGGTACATAAATTGCGGTAGCAACGATTCCTGCGGTAATTGCGACGCCATACTGGATTAACCATAGCCGGGTTCCTTCGCTATAGGTTGCATAGGTATATCCTGTTATTCCTAGGAAAATTATGCCTGGAATTGCACCCCATCGATAATTGAAAGCCAAGCTACCCAGCAAGCCTGCCATCAGTGGCATAGCGAAACTAAAAAGTCCATAAACTGGTACAATAGCAGCCCCTGCAAAGGAAGCTACTAACATGCCTAAGACACCTGCGGCCATCGCTGGTATTGGTTTTAGGAGTTTGCAGTATACGGGCAAGAAGATGATACTTAGAGTAATAAAGCCAGGTCCGCCTATATACTGACTAAACGGAATCAAAAGGCCAATCACGTAAAGGGCAGTCCAGACAATCATCATAGCAACTTCGCGAGTATTCAAAAAAACCTTCTTTCGTTGTCTATCAAGGTTTTTAGGACTATTTTCTTGAGATGCTTCAATAATATTAGTTTTTTTAAAACTGAATGCTTGCTTTAAAATTATATGAATAGATTCTGATAATGTTTCTTTTATGTTTGTTTTCAACCATTTCTCCTCCGACGCCGGGGTTTATTTTTGGCGGAACGGGTGGAGGCCCACTTACCCGCCAATGTCAGCTATCAGTTAGATTCTCTTAAAAGGATTTTGTATTGTTCTTAATCAATGCACTATTTTTGTTGCATATAAAATTGGCAATTGTTTTTCAAAAAGTGATTGAACGTGCTGGCTTTTTTCTGAAATCTTACTTTTTTGAATTTATTTTCTATTAGACCTGTGTATTTAATACCTCATTAGACATTGCTTAGGTTTTTGGATACTTATTTTATCTTCACAAGGCATATTTTAACCAAATTGTATTTTTCTCAAGACAGGCAAAGATAAGGACACGTATGAAGTTCCGTACAAAAGTAATGGTGATACTTTCTACACTATCTTTAGTGGTTTTCTTAGCTTTGCATCTTTCAGCTGTCTTCATAATCCTTCCTGGTTACGAAAATCTCGAAATGCAAGAAAGTCAGGAAGCTGCTACTGCAGCGATTAAAGCATTAAATTTCACTATATCTGACTTAGGGCGTCGTGTGATTGATTGGGCAATTTGGGATGATACTTACTATTTCGCTCAATATCAGGATAGTAAATATGTTCGGGATTATCTTATGGATTCGGCTTTCCAAACTTTAGGTATTAATCTTTTCATGATTATAAATTCCAACGGATCGATTATTTACTGTAAATCTGTTGATCTGGATAGTGGAGTCGAAATTCCTACCTCAGAAACGGTACAGGAACAGTTCGAATCCAATTCGATTATTTGGAATTTTTCTTGTCCCGATGATTTAGTTGCTGGGGTTTTTCTTTTGCCTAATCAGACATTCTTGATAGCATCTGCGCCCATTCTAACCAGTCGCGGTGAAGGCCCGATAGTTGGGGCCTTGATATATGGCGAAGATGTCAGTTCAATTAATAATAGTCATGTATCTGAAATAGCTAATTTGGCCATTTCGCTACATCGTGTTGATGATTGTGAAATTCAGAATGATTCGCAATTTCAGTCTTTGCTTTTGAATCAGAAAAGCATGATAATAAAAAAAGATGGCGACCGGACAATCTCTGGTTGTGTTTTGATTCGAGATATAAATTCAAATCCTGCAATTATTATGCAGATTGATAAAGATCGCGATATCTATCGACAAGGGCAAAGAGTGGAGTACATTTTCTTAGCAGCGTCATTGTCCCTTTCAATTATGTTAGGCATTGCACTACTTTTCTTTTTAGATAGAAATGTCATTCGTCCTTTGAACAAATTGACTGGATATGTTAAAACAATGCCTGCGGACCCTAATAATACAAAGAATCCTCCAAAGTTCGGAACATATGAAACTTCAATTCTTGCATCTGCTATCAAGGATGCTATGACACAAAAACTTGAAACAATTCGCGAAATGGGGGGAATGATTGGGCACGATTTACGTAATCCTTTAACTGGTATAAAGGGTGCCGCTTACTATTTGAAAACCTCCAAGACCAAACTCGATGAAACTGATAAAGTTATGATTCAAACAATCGAAGACTGCGTCGAGTATTCAAACAAGATAGTTAATGACCTTTTAGATTATTCAGGAGAAATAAGACTTGAGCTATTAGAAACTAGCCCGAGGAATCTCCTGGATGTTTCACTTTCTACAATTTCTGCTCCTGATAATGTCGAGTTGATTGATAAAACTATTAATGCGCCTCAATTTTTGGTTGACGTTGGAAAAATTAGTAGAGTTTTCAATAATTTGATCAAGAATGCTTTTGACGCTCTAGAAAATGGTGGGCGATTAGTGATTTCTAGTCGTGAAGTAAAAGGAACCGTGGAGATTGAATTTTCTGACAACGGAACGGGTATGACTGAGGATACGCTGAAGAAACTCTGGATGCCTTTCTTTACTACCAAGGCTAGAGGTATGGGTTTTGGTCTTTCCATCTGTAAACGGATTGTTGAGGCCCATGGCGGCAAAATTTTAGTTAGCAGTACTTTAGGAAAAGGGACAACCTTCACAATTAGTTTCCCAATAAAGAGATAGTGTTCCCGCTTAGTGATCTATTACGTGTATTTCAAAATTTGTGAATTAATTTTCTGATAAAAATATGACCTGCCCCTTTTAGGGGTAGGGTAAGCCTTTCCTTTCTCCTCGGCCTTTCTCCAACTAAAAGAACCTTAAATTTGAATATAAACCATGTTTCAAACTCGGAATATATCAATTAGCAAAAAACTAAATTATTTTTTAAAAATAATCGAGCCTTACATTTAGCTTTTTTCTTTTTTACTGCTGGTGCTGATTAGTGGAGAGGAGGGTGATTATTATTTTTGGGGTAATACGGTTGAGAGAGATGCCGGTGTTGGTACTTGTATTCTATTTGTTTTCATGGTGGTTGAAACTTTCTTTGAACCGACCCAATAAAGGCTCCAAACAATAAAGAATAGTGCAAATCCAAAAGGCATTAATAAGCGAAGCAAAGATTTATTTCGTCTTATCATAAATGAACGTACACTTAGTTTGCTTTATAAGATTTTATAACATGAACATGTATATACCAAAATTTTCGGTTCTATAGTTGATTAATCTGGTTTTTGGGACCTTTAGTTCTTTCCATCTCAAGGCTTAATTTTTTTATTTTTGATGTGTATATATTAATTGATTATCAATGCCAATATTTGAGTGTAAAGTTTGTGGTAAGAAAATAGAAGCTGAGTATGAATCTTGCGACTGTACACATTCTCATAACTGTCATCAAAAGAAACCTCCAGTTTGCTGCGGTCAAAACATGTTGGAAATGATGGATGATTAACTTCTGAAATGCTCCTAAAACTATTAAATATATTACCCTCCTAAACTATGTGATATATTACGATACTGAAGTATCTCTTTTAAAGCAAAATAACTAATCTGTATTTTGTGGGAAGAAGCGAGAAGGCTTCCTTACAAATACCGGAAATTAGATAGTAGGTTGGAAGGGTCTCCGATTCTCCTATTCCCTTCCGCCTATTATCAAAAGGGTATGATTTCTAAACGTTATATTTTTTTTCTCACAATATTGGCAACTCAAAAAATAAGGTCGTCCCATTAAGCGCAAAGAGGTGCCTATCAGGATTAGCTTTATTTTAAAGATAAAGTAATTGGCTGGTTTGCTTTCAATACGGTTTTTTCCAAATTAATGCAAAAAGAGCCTTAAGTAACAAAAGCCAATTTTATAATAATTGAAGTAAGATAACTGCATCCCATTTAGCATTGGGCTTTTTGAGAGACAGTTACTTTAGAAGGTAAGTCGAGGTGAGTGGCTTTGAGGATTTTTGATGCCATGCTATATAAAAGGGAAATAGGCACCGGTTGCAGTGTTGAAGTTAAAATACTTGACACTCTAAATGATGGAATAGTTTTGAGCATAAAAGAAAATTTGGTTAGCAAGAGTGCGCTTCAATTCATAACGGATTTTGTAATTCATCATAAGCTTAATCTATTGTTAGATAATGAACGCTATTTTATTTCAACAAAGGCTCTTATGCCCTCAGATCCTTATTCATAATGTTTAATAAATTAATCAATTCAATTAGAAATCGATTTAAAATCAGATAATTGATTAACCGTTACTCAGCATGAGCATATGGCATTTCTGTTTTCTATATATTGTTTATATAATTTATTTACTATGATACATCCATCATTATTAGGCGGATTATAGAAGTACATGCGCTCAATTTTCTCTTTCGAGGATTCTAAGCAGTTCCAACACTGAATTGGAAAATT
>CAZQTZ010000062.1:0-10190 GCA_964596465.1 uncultured Candidatus Bathyarchaeia archaeon
CACTTTGCCGAAAACAGTATAAGTGCCATCAAAGGAAGATCCGTCAGAATAGATGATTTTGCTGTTGTCATCAACGTTGATAAAAAAGGAACTGCTTGCTGAGTTAGGTTGGGTAGTTTTTGCCATTGCTATTGTGCCAACATTATTGTGGTTATCTGTACCTATCTCATCAACAATGGTGGACAGATTTGCAGTCTCGTTGACTCCGCCTTGAATCATGAAGTCAGCTATTACACGGTGGAATAATGTGCCATCGTAAATTCCCTGGTTGACCAAATCGACGAAATTGGCAGTGGTTATTGGTTTATCCTCCCGGAGTTGGATTATAAAATTGCCTTTAGATGTCTCAAAATGGACCTGGGTTCCATCTGCACTGTATTGGCCCGCGGGAGAAGTCAGAGGAGTAGCAGTTGGAATAGGAGTACTTGTTGGATTAGTTGTGGGGGTCGCTGAAGGACTGGGAGTGGAGTTAGGATTTCCCGGATTATTTTGACTAAGCATAATATACGCCACTGCACCTATTGCTATTATGGCTATAATAGCTATTATGGCTAAATTTCTGTTTCTGCTTCGAGATTTAACAGTAGAAGGCTTAACTTTACGTTTAGCACTGGAGTTCATGTCCCCAATAATTAGTTAAATTTTATTTAAACATATTTCCAATTCTTTTTATTAAAAAAATTAAAATGCGGTAAAACCGCATTGGAGCGTATTATTCCGTGGGAGTTGGGATATATCTGGAGAGGTAACCTTTGGATATTTTGGGTTTTCTTGGTTTCCAAGCAGTTAGGCGTTTTTTCAGTTCTGTTTCGGATAATTCGACCTTTAGGCTCCGGTTAGGTATATCTATGGTTATGGTGTCTCCGTTTTTTATTACTGCAATGGGGCCTCCTTCAAAGGCTTCAGGTGCAACGTGTCCGATGCAGGGACCGCGTGTTGCGCCGGAAAACCTTCCATCTGTAATAAGGGCTACGCTTTCAGTTAGTCCCATGCCAGCTATGGTTGCTGTGGGTATGAGCATTTCTGGCATGCCTGGACCGCCTCGAGGACCTTCATAGCGGATGATTAGTACATCCCCTGGTTTTATTTCCTTGGCGCGTATGGCGGTTACTGCTTCTTGTTCGGAGTCGTAGATTTTTGCTGGTCCACTATGCTTGAGCATCTTCTCGGATACTCCTGCGGTTTTTACTACGGCTCCTTTTGGAGCAAGGTTGCCTGTGAGGATAGCGATGCCGCCTTCTTTGTGAACTGGATCGGCTAAAGAATGAATTACTTCAGCATCTAGAACCTGAGAGTTTTTGATGTTTTCGCCTACGGTTTTTCCGGAAACAGTCGGCAGATTTAGGTGCAGTAGACTTTTAATTTGGTTCATTACTGCAGGTACGCCTCCAGCTGCGTCTAGGTCTTCTATGGCATGTGATCCGCTTGGGACCATGCTGCTGATGTGGGGAACTTTACGACCTATTTCGTCGAAGACTTTCAAAGGCAAGTTTATTCCTGCCTCTTTGGCGATGGCGGTAAGATGTAGAACAGTGTTTGTGGATCCCCCTAGGGCCATGTCTATCGCGATGGCGTTTTCAAAAGATTGCCGGGTCAGAATAGTTGATGGTGTTATGTTTTCGTTAACGAGTTTTATGATTTGCTCACCAGTTTGCTTGGCTATGCGCATCTTTAGTGCGCTTGTAGCTAGTGAGGTTGCGCAATAGGGAAGTGACATACCTAAGGCTTCGGTCATGCAAGCCATGGTGTTAGCTGTAAACATGCCGCTGCATGATCCGCATCCTGGGCAGGCCGCATTTTCGAGTCTGGTTAGTTCTTTTTTAGTCATTTTTCCAGCGACTACTTTTCCTAGTGCTTCGGGGACTGAGGAGTAGGTTATTTTTTTGCCATCTAGACGTCCTGCTTCCATTGGTCCGCCTGTTACTGCGATGGCGGGTATGTCTAGCCTTGCGGCTGCTATGAGCATGCCAGGAGTGACTTTATCGCAGTTGGTGACCATCACTAAGCCGTCGAGTCTATGTGCTTGTATCATGATTTCCACAGAATCCGCAATAATTTCTCTAGATGGGAGCGAGTAGCGCATACCTTGATGTCCCATGGCTATGCCGTCGCATACGGCTATGGTGTTGAATTCGAAGGGTACGCCGCCAGCGGCTAAGACACCTGCTTTTACGGCTTCGCATATGGTATTGAGGTGAATGTGCCCGGGGACAACTGAGGTGTAACTGTTGGCTATTCCAATGAATGGTTTTTTCATATCGTTATCGGTTAAGCCTAAGGCTTTGAGCAGAGCACGGTGAGGAGCTCGCTCGGTTCCGCTTTTAACATCGCAACTTCTCATATTTCACACCTAATATTAAATGTCAATTATTCTGATATAGCACAATATTGAATCTGACGCTGTTAAGTCTTTTGCGAATTTTTTATTAAGAAATCATTCTCATGTAACAATTGCACTCATAGTCAATTACATTTTTGAATACAAGTGGTCACGTTACTGAATTTTCTTAATTTGCTCTATTAGTTCGGTTAAATCGGAGGTTTTTTCGGGGCGCATTCCTTTCTTCGATACTTTAAGTTTAGTCTCGTAGCCTTTTTCAGTGAGCATCTTTTCTAAGGTTTTCATTGTTCTTTCATTTCCGAACATTCGATAAGTGCAGAAGAGAATTGTTTTTTTACCTGAGCCCTGAGGTAAACGATCTATGAAAGCGATAATTTCTTTTGTTGGGCTAGCGCCTTCAACTGGAGTGCCTAAGAAAATTGTGTCATATGCTTGCACAATAGATGGTTCACAAGTGGCCAAATCAAACAGGGGCGCTTCTACTTGGTTAGCTATGGCTTCTGCAACTTTTTTTGTATTCCCAGTTCTGGAGAAGTATAATACAACGGATTTCATATGCTGGGATTGATTTTTCAGTTAATATAATTTTCCCGCCAACACTAATGAATAACTTACTGATTGCTTTGCTCAATTTGTATTTTATCGTGTTTACTTTTTTCTAAACAGGCAAATTTTTAATAGAAGAAGCTTCAAAACTGATTGTGGTGTATTAGATGAGACTTTGGCCTAAAAAGTTGTGGAAACAGATTCTCCTCATACTTGTAGTTGTTATTGTTATTTTGATTGTTATTTTTGCCGTTTTTGCAGGTTTACTGATGACTGGTGTGATTGGTGAGGTTGTTAGTGATGTGGAAGTTATTAATTCCGAGGGCTCTGTGACTGCTTTAATTGTTTACCAGCCAGGTTTTAGTAATTTTCCAAAAGAGGTTATGTACGCTTTTGCTGATGGTTTGGTTTCAAATGGATGGCGGGTAGAAATTACAACTGCGAGTGTACAGGCGCCTTCTAATCTTTCAAAGTACAGTTTACTCACGTTGGGTTATCCAGTGTATGGTGAAACTCCCGGGTCAGCGATAGTAAAATATGTGGACAGGGTAGGTAATCTCAATGAGATTAATACTGTAATCATCGCATGCGCGGGAGGGGATTCTGGCGAGAGCATTATCCCTTTGAAAGAGAGAGTTGAAAATGCGAATGGTGTTTTCTTTTTCTCCATGGCGCTGTCTAGTCAAGTTAGCTATTCGATAGATGAGGCTCAAACAGCTGGAAGTGAAGTCTATCCTTAATCAGCGAAAAAGACAGACATATTGACGGGGAAAGAGAGAATAGAATCTTTTCGTGGTGTAGCCAGAAATAATCTGGCACCATAAATTTTATATTCACGCTTGTTCCTCCGTAAAGAATTAACGAGGAATGTAAAATGGGGAATTGCTTTATCCAACCCTAATCGTTTCCCGAAACAAGTAAGATTTTTAGACACTACCCTAAGAGATGGCGAACAAACTCCCGGAGTTTCCTTGACTCCTGAAAATAAATTAAGAATTGCTCAGCGGCTTGATGAACTTGGCGTAGATGCTATCGAGGCTGGGTTTGCAGCGGTTTCTGAAGGTGAAATGGAATCTGTGAAGCTTATCGCAAAGCAGGGGCTAAGGGCAAAAATCGCCAGCGCCGCCAGAGGAACCAAGAACGACATCGATGCCGTACTGAAGAGCGAAGCTTCCATAATATGTATGATCATTCCAACCTCAGACTTACATATCGATTGTAAGCTTCATAAAACTCGTGAACAGATTCTGAAAACTACTGAAGAGTGTATAACCTATGCTAAAGCCCATGGGTTAGAAGTAGAGTTTTTAGCTGAGGATGCTACCCGATCTGACTTTGATTATCTGCTTAAGGTCTGCCAAACCGCTGTTGATGCTGGCGTAAACAGGATAGTTCCCTGCGATACTGTGGGAATTTTAACTCCTGAACTCACAAGAGAGTTTTACTTACGGTTTGATAATGTAAAAGCACCGCTTGGTGTGCATTGCCATAACGACTTCGGCATGGCTGTTGCCAATAGTGTAGCTGCATTAACTGCCGGTGCTGATGAAGCGCATGCGACTATAAACGGACTGGGAGAACGTGCGGGTAATGCTGCTCTTGAAGAAATCGTGATAGCATTGCAAGCTCTCTATAAACAAAAAATGAACATAAAAACTGAGTTACTTTACAGTACTTCCCAGTTGGTTTCGCGGCTAACTGGTATTCAGGTGCAGCCTAACAAAGCCATAGTAGGGGAAAACGCGTTTAGGCACGAATCAGGAATTCATACGCAAGGTTTACTGGAAAATCCGTTAACCTATGAGCCCATTGATCCTGCCATAGTCGGTAAGGTCAGATGCATCACAACCGGCAAGCATTCGGGCAGCCATGCTATCAGGGCTGAAGTCGAAAGTATGGGTATTCGCCCAAGCGATTCGCAGCTTAAAGAGATCGCAGCCCGAGTAAAAACCGTAGGGGATAAAGGGAAAACAGTCACTGATGCCGATTTGCTTGCCATCGCTGAAGCAGTTACAGGTTTAGCTAAACCCAAAGCCATTCAACTTCAAGAAGTCACTGTGATGAGCGGAGACAAAATCACCCCCACTGCTTCGGTAAGACTTAAAGTGAACCAAAAAGAAATCACAGAAGCCGCCACAGGTGTAGGCCCAGTTGACGCGGTCATTAACGCAGTTAAAAAAGTCATCACCACAACCGAGCCCATCCAACTCGAGCAATATCACGTCAATTCTATAACCGGTGGAACCGACGCCATGGTAGAAGTTGAAGTTCATATGCGAAAAGGAAACAAAACCGCTACCGCCCGAGGAGTCCGCGAAGACATCGTAATGGCCAGCATGGACGCAGTGTTATCCTGCATCAACGTACTTGTAGCCTACAACGGCAACACAAACATCGACAATAAAAGCCCATAAAAAACCCAAACCTTTTCTATTTTTAAAGTTTTGTCTAAACTGTTCTTTTTGGGGAACAAAGTGTTCTCGAGGGAGAGCTAAAAGAAGCCTTGCCAATAGGCTATTGGCGATAGCTTGAAGTTTGCATGGATAGGGATTGCTTTCGTGTTGCTTGCCATATTATTAATGCTATTCTCAGCTCAGAGTCCAAACAAATTAGTGTCAAGTGAGGCAGCCTGCTTGATATCACTCGCTTCAGGCGTATGTATAATGACCTTAGCCTTTCTAATTTGGCAAGACCAAACCAGATAATCTTTTAAGAGAACAACATCCGAAAAAGTTTCTGCTGTTGTTCTTTTCTTATAGGATAGTTTCGGCTCATAAAGAGAAATGGATAGGGGTAATATCAAGTGAATGGTGTATTTTTTGTGAGGATATTTTTAGAGAGTTCCTTAATATCTTGATAATACTGATTAATCAGGGATTGGGAATAGATGAGGGCGATAGTGGTTTATTCTTCTCGGGGCGGGAATACTGAGAAGGTTGCACTCGCGATTGCTTCTGAGTTGAAGTGTAGGGCGGTTAAGATTGGTAAAGATTTTAATCCTTCAACGTTAGCTCTTGATGATTTTGATTTAGTATTCATCGGAACAGGCATTTTTGGCGGGGAGCCAAGCAAGGATATGCTGGGCTATCTTAAGGCGCAGAATTTTTGTGATACCAATAGGCAGTTTGCGCTTTTTTTGACTTGGGCGGGGGGTGGAAAAAGTGAGATATTAGCGTTTAATCGCGTAAAAGAGTATTTGCAAGCGAAGAATCAGAAACTGCTTGATAATTGTTTCAAATGCCTTGGAACTACATTTGGTATTACTAGGCGTAATCATCCAAGCGCAATAGATTTAGTAGAGGCTAAAAAATGGGCTAAGGAAATTATAAAAACAAATTAATTTAGTTCTTAAAATAGAAATATATGACCCGTTACCGGGTCTTTTTGGGAAAGGAAATTGGGGGAGTTTAGAGTTTTTCTCCGCAGTTACCGCAGAATTTAGTTCCGGGTGCGTTTTTGGTCCCGCATTTGGTGCATGTGACTTCAGCTGGTGCTGCTAGGGGTTTTCCACAGTTCCCGCAGAATTTCATTGTTGCGGGGTTTTCAGTTTTGCAGCTGGGGCAGATGACTTTTGCTGGTGGTGCTAGGCTAGCGCCGCAGCTTCCACAGAACTTGGTTGTTGTTGGATTTTTGGCTCCACAGCTTGGGCATAGAACGACTTGCTGGGGTTGCTGGGCTTGCTGCATATTTGCCTGTTGCATCTGTTGCTGCATCATGAAAGGCATTGTTAATCCGATGCCGGCTCCTAAGCCAGCGGCTGCTGCGCCTCCGCCTTGGGAGTCTTTTAGTTCTGATGCTGTTTCTTTCATGTACTGCATGGTCATGGCTTGTTGGCCCATTCCGGATGCGAAGCGTCTTGCTTCCTCGGGGATTTTTACGCCTTCGAAAACGCAGTCGATAATTTTAAGGCCTATTCGGGCAGCTTCATCGGTAATCTTTAGGGATACAACATCGGTTGTGTCGTCAACATTCTTTACTATGTTAAAGATGTCTTGTTCGCCGAATTCGTCAATTACGCGTTCATTTATGAAGCCACGGATGTAATCTGCAACGTCATCTGAAGTGCTGGCGCCGCGGTTACCGAAGAATTCGGTAACGAAAATTTTTGGTTCTTCTACTTTGTATAGTGTATATCCGAAGAATCCGAGTTCGGCTTGGTATTTTATGTCGCCGCTTGGAGCTGAGTAGGCGCTTCCACCGAATTTGGCTTTGAATTGGCTGTTGCTAACGTATATTACTTCGCAATTGAAAATTTCGCCGATTACACCGAGTCCTTGCAGCGCGGATGTTAGTAATGGAACGTTGTTGCTCGTTATTGTGTGTCGTCCGGGGCCAAAAACATCGTATGCTTTTCCGTCTCTGAAGAATACAGCCCATTGATTTTCCTTAACTATAACTTGGCTTCCGAGTTTTAGACTTAGATTGGGAAATCTGTATGCTATATCGTCTGGTTTGGCAGTATCCCATGATACTTTTTCAATTAGTGGCATTTTTTATTATACCTCCAAAGGTCTGAATTCTTTTTCTCTTCCGTCCCATTTTTGTTCGATATCCATAAGCGCAAGTTTTACATTGCGCACTTTTGGTGCGGTCTCACTCCAGCTCTCGGATTCAACTAAGCTGTAGACTTCTTGGATGTTTAGTTTCAGGCTTTGAATTTGGTCACCGAGTGCTTTGTCATAGTCAAAGACTTTTCCTAACGCGTTTTCTTTTATGCTTCCTTTGCGGTCCATAAGTCCTGCGTATCCATAGTCTGCTCGGTTAATCTTAGCTTCAACTCTATCCATAACTTGGATTACTTTTTTATAATCGTCTTTGTTGCTTTGTTTTGCCTTGATAGCGGCTAGTGATATTTCCTCCCATTTGTGCCGCATTGCTTTAAAATCTTCATAATAGCCATCTCTAAGTTTTTTGTCAAGTTCTCTTAGGTCTTCCTTGGTTGAATAGCCCATAGTGAAAAAATCTTGAATTTTATCGATTGTGCTTCGTTCACCTTTTACTTTTTCGACGGTGCTTGAACCTGCTTCGTCTGCTACTTTTTCTTCATCTCCGCCTAATCCTAATTTTTTCTTGGCTTTTTCAATAAATGACATTTTGGTCACTAAATTAAGACAAGCGGTCTTGCTTAAAAAACATGTCGTGTAAAAGGATTGGCGGATTACTTTGCTAAAGGCGCGTCTTGTTTCGGGTTATTCTTTGATTGAATTTTAACCATTAAGGTTAGTATTCTTAAATAAGTTAAATAAAGCCTTTTTATGCTGTATAGCGCTTATATTTTAGAAGGTTATACTAAAAGTATAAGGGCATCATATTGTGATGCGTATGGAGGTTTAAGAAACGTCCCAAATTGATAGTCAAAAGCAAGCGATGTATTCTCGTCTTTACTCTATTGAATCGGATATTTCTCAAGCGTCTTCTGTTATAAGTCAGGCAAGAAGTAATATTGCTTCTCTTGATTCGGCTGTTGGTTCGCTCCCAGGCAGATTGACAGCAGTTCGCGGACGCGGTTATGCAGTAATCGGACATTTAGAATCAGACGTGGAGCAGCTCAGCCGAAGATGGAACGAAGTAGCTCCAACCGTAAAACAAGCCCTAGTAACCTATGTTGAGCCTTTATCAGCTCAAGTTAGTAACCTGCAATCTCAGGCAAGAACATTAAGAAGCCAAATAGACAGTGGGAACTTGGGATTTAGCCAGACTATGGCGGGAAGTCTGTCAATGACCGCCTCCTCGATGAGGGCAAAGGCAAATTCTGAAGCTGACAAGGTCAACGCGCCCATACGAGATTTATTCTCTACTGTGAATGATATTGATGAAAATCTCAAGTTGGCTGAGGGAACTTTAAATCTTTTTGGTCAAGCAAATTTTCCGCTTAAAGAAGACGAAAGTCCTGTTTTAGCTTTTGAAGGAAAAATCATGACAGGCAATAAAAGTGAAGGGACGTTATACTTTACTAATCAAAGGTTTATTTTTGAAGCGAAAAAAGAGGTTGTTCTAGAAAAAAAATTATTTATTGTCACTAAGAAAAAGACTGAACGTATAGTGGTGATTGATCAGCCCATCGGTGCAATACAGGAAATCAATAAAGGCAGAGTCGGATTCATCGCTTGGACCGGCATTTATGTTCGATTCAAACCTGACAGTAGACAATCTGAAGCACAATTCGACGTGGAAGGAGGAGAAGCCGACACCATAAAAACCTTCTTCGACTACCTAATCACTGGAGAAGCAGACAAAGATATATCCAAAATCAAAGGGACCACCATAACAGCACCAGCATCAAGACAAATAGTTAACTGCCCACGTTGCCATGCCCCATATACTCGAGAAGTCTTTAAAGGACAAAAAACCGTAAAATGCGAATACTGCGGCACCCAAATAGTAATCCAATAACAAACGGGCAATATTATTCAATAATGAAAAGCTATAGATGCCTCCGAGTCCGCATATGGCGCAAAATTCTTAGCCTCAGACATCGCTAAATATATTGCTTCCTTTTCCGAAAGATTTACAATTGCGTTACCTATTTTGTAAAGATTCCAGTTATTAACAAAATATTTTAAAAAACCATTCTTATAGCGTAAAGCGACGCACTTGTCTGGAGCTTCTATACCATTTTCAATATAGGTCCATCTAAAAGTAGTATCGTCCTCCAAAGCTGACACCTGAAGTTTTATATTACCCGAAATTAAAGTAGCATCTTTTTCTGCTTCAATCTTAGCCAGCATCAAGCTAAGTTGGCTATATAATGTATCTTTACTTTCAGCTTGGAATCTATTAAGAAGAATCTGAGCATACTCAACTGCTCCAGTTGATAAAGTATTGAGGTGTACTTGACCTTGATTTTCAAGGATGTCAACCATTTGTAATGAGCCATTGATAAAAGTGCAGAGTGCATCTATTTTGCTACCCCCTGAAATAAAAGTACAACGTATTTTTTCTCTTGTTAACGTGTCTTGGAATAAGTCAGTAGAGTATCTAGCCGGAGTGCTATTATATTTTGATGCGTCGAGGCTGACTACGTTTGTCATTATAGAAAGTGCTTTCTGAGGAGCTGTAGATTCGAGAAGAATAGGAGCATTTTCTGGAATTATTTTTGCTGCTGATGTGGTGCTAAATTCAAGATATAACACAATGATGATTAAAAAACAAACTATAAGTTGACTTATTCGCTTCATTTTAAATTGCCCCTTGAATGGGTAAGGAAGATTGCTTTTTAAAACTTTCCAATATAAGTCTATATTGCAACGATAGAGTTAAAAAAAAAATTGATTCAATCATAATTTGTTTTTTTTTTGAATCT
>CAZQTZ010000063.1:0-10150 GCA_964596465.1 uncultured Candidatus Bathyarchaeia archaeon
CAGCAAAAGGCATAGGCGCAGAGGTATTACAGTTTGAACCCTACTGGTACTTCTTTGACGAAAACGGACAGGCAAACAGCAACCTAAAACTCCTACTAAAAATCCTAACCTGAAAAATCAGGTTTGAAGTATTTTAATGAACGCCTTATGTTTTTGTAATCGATTTTAGGTAGATCTGAAATTCGTTTATTATATTAAAATTTTTTATAGGATTATGCGGGCATAATTATCTAACATGATTCAAAGCTATAATGATAGATTCGTTGCGATTGCAGTTGGGAAAGGTGATGCTTTTTTCTTTAATAGAGGCGATAGATCTGCACTTATCGATGGCGGAGGATCCGAAAAAAAATTTCCGGCTCAATTTCAAAAAGCTACAAATCAGAAACATGTAGATTATTTGATTTGTACACATAATGATAATGATCATGCCAAAGGCCTAATAGGTCTCTTAAACTCCAGTTGCAGCGTTCGTGAAGTCTGGTTACCCGCTTCATGGACACCAAGACTAAATGATATGATTAATGAACCTGATGATTTTTATATCGAATTAATTCAAAAAATTAAACAGGAGTATCCTTTTAATTATTCTTCTTATTATCCTCCAACCCTTTATCAACTAGGGAATTTTTTTTCACAGGAAATCAACATCGAGAAAAATAAATCAAACCTGAATATAGAAGAGGACATTAGAAGAATTTTTGATAATGTCTCTAAAACACAGAAGCCCCAACCTATTACTACTTATCTTAAACCAGATAATTTTTCATCTGTAGCGCAGTATTTATTATTCAAACAGGCTATTTCAGCAGCTAACAATATTAAAAAAATATTTTCTTTAGCTATTAAAAAACACATTAAAATTCGATTTTTCAATTACATAGGTAACACTAATAAAGTTGCTACAGGCGGAGAACCTAATTTCTTGGTGCCTGTTAATTCTGAAGAGATATTCAATAAAATCAGTTCTAAAATTAATGCATTATATTTTATCGCTTTAACTACATCAAACAAAGAGAGCCTTGTGTTTTTGGCTCCTAACGAAAAGTACCCGTCAATTTTGTTTGCTGCTGATTCTGATCTTGGTTTTAAACAATCAATTAATTGGAGTAATGGTATGTTGATAACTGCGCCTCATCACGGGTCTAAAAACAATAAAGCTGCCTATACTCGATTTCAAAATGAAAAAATTAATGATATAAATGACGTGATTTGGGTTAGAAGTGATATGAAATCTAAGAAAAACCCTGGACCATCATACAAACAACAACCTAAGCGATATTGCACTATTTGTAACCCCTATCCGAGTAATATACCCAAACAAAACTTGGTTTTTACGATTAATCGAAGTAATTGGTATCCAGTAAATACTAACTCATGTAAATGTTAATTAAAGTGACCAGATAAAACTTTACAGAAATTCAAACTAAAGAAAGAGAAAAAAGGATGTTTTAGCCTTTGCCGAATTCAATTTTGATTACATTGATTTAGGTGTATTTTGCTAATTTGAGTTCTATTTCTGAAATTAGTTCTGCTTTTGATTTTTCCTCAGGCGGCTTATTATTATCCCATGTCAAGTCTCGCTTGAGACAGCCAATTGCTTTATTATAATACTCCCGAGCTTCCTCCCATTTTTTGCGCTTTACACATACATCTGCTCTCAGCTCAAAATTTTCGTAATGACCAGTATCATATTCTGTTAATATCTTTGATAATCTGTAAGCTTCCTCCAAATCTTTAGAAAGTCCGTCTCTAACCAGAAGAAATAGTAAATGCCTTATGTTGTTTGTGAATTTTCTTCGAGTCGAATCTGATAAAACACCTAAATTTGGATATTCAAAATGGAAAACTCCATTTATCCCTTTTCCGCCTAAATATAGAAGTCGAGGAATCCCATTAAATGTGCTAAGTCGGATTGCGTCTTCTTCGATTTTTTTCAAAAAATCGTCGTTAGTGTCTGGTGCTTTTTTTAAGACATGTGAACCATCAACTCTTATTGAAATGCTCTTAAATCCTTTTTCCAGTTTCTTAATCCACTTTTCCCGATTATTTTCAACTGAAACCCAATAACAGATATCGTTTTGAAAGTCATATACTATAATATATACAGGATGAGATTGGCTAAGCCAAAATTTTATAGTATCTTGACTGATTTTCCTTCGCCACTTAGAAACAGAGCGAGTTACCGTTTTCACTTCAACTAAAAAAATTTCATTTGAAGGTTTATTTTCTTTATATAACCTACAAATATAATCAATTGCGTATTCCGATAAACGTACGGGGCTTGAGACCTGAGCGAGGGATTTTAAAACTACCTCTGTTGCAGATTCACCTACTCCAGCAACCCTTTGGTTTGATGGTATTCCCTTGTTTTGAGTTATCTTGCCCAAACCTCTCTATTCTGAAAATGGGACGCAATTAATCACGTTATAGCTAATAACTTCTAGATAAGTTTTGGCCATTTTCCTCAAAGAAGCCAACAACCCCTTTTTCCGCATCATAAAAAGAAATATTCAAAAAAAGAACAGCAGTGAACGTCGTCGGACACTAATCCGAAAACCTTTTTGACCCTTTAACGCGTCGATATAACTATGATTTGTAGTCATTATGTACACAAAACGCAACAAGTCAACCATACCCGCAACACAAGAATTGATTATTAAAAAAGCAAATCCACAAAAGACATAAACCAAAAACAGGGATAGATTAAACTGAACAACAAAATAAATCCTTAATCTCAAAGAGACGCCTTTGTTCGAGTACTAAACAAACAAACTGTAAAATGGATTACAGGAGCACTTTTTGTACTAATGTCTAAAAAATATTTTTGTAAATTGCTTCTGATTACTTATTGAAGTTAAATCAATTTTCGCTTAGTATTCTTTTAGCTTCTCTAAGGTCAATTTTAGCATGATGCCCATGTTTTTCAAGCAAATGCAAAAGATTTGACCCATTCAGCAAAGTCAATGGCTTACCTTTAGCAAAATTATATGACTCAGCACCATAATCTGAAGTTGTTACAAGTATCCCTTTTGTTGCGCCCTCGTTTAAAACAGTTCCAAATAAGTCTCTCACTGCTGAAACACCCACAGTATTCGTGTATCTCTTAGCCTGAATTACTATTTTGCCCCCTCTAATTGGGTCTGGATCAAAAGCTATTGCATCAACCCCACCATCTCTACTGGCTTGAGTAATTTTCACTTCTCCACCGTTAACTGTAAACTCTTTCTCAAATAATTCTCTAATTAAATGCTCAAAATCTTCCCAATCCATAGCGGCAAGATTAGTTGTATCATCAATTTTTCCTTCGACCTCATAGCTATCTACAAATCTTTTATCTTCCTTGCAAATTTGCAAAATAGGCTGAATTGGCGTTATAGTGGATAGTTTACTGCTGGCAACACCCTTTAATGTTCTGAAGCACGCTTTCGGATCAACATGTGATAGGTCAATGGCTAAGTATTCCTCTTTTTTTGCTTGGATGCTTAAAATACAGTTGTTTTCCTTTTTGCCTGTTGACTTATTTATGGAGTCTACCCAACCATTAAAAGAAATAGTATCAATAGCGTCCACAATATCTGCCTCAAAAAGTTCATGCAAAATCTTGAGAGTAATCTTGTAAATAATATCATCATACATTTTGTTTATTTGTCTCTCTGGAATTAGCACTTCCTTGAGTTCATTTCTAGAGGCAATATATTTGACCTCTCGCAAGTTAGGGATTTGTTTTTGAGAAGGTAATTCATACTCCACAATTAGGATTCTATTTTCTGGGTTATATTCAATCTCAAAATTGTTAGGGAAATATTCAGGATATTCTGAGTTATTGAGGACTAAATCAAAATATTCCATGATGGAATTGATGTCTTTGGATAGATAGTTCTTCTTTTGTTGTTCAATGTCATCGTTATATTCTTCTTGCTGCTTTAGAAATTCTTTCTTGCGATTTTTCCATTGTATTACCTCGATTTCCCAACTTTTAAGCTGCTTTTCGTAATCTAAATCAACTTCACGATTATATTCGTCAATTGAGGATTTTTCTTTTTGCCAATTTGCTAAAGCTGAAGAATATTTATCGTCATATTCCCTGATTTTTTGTTGTTTTTTTGACTTAAACATATTTTCCATAAATGTAAAAGTGGGTTCCTCTTTAACTGGCTTGTCTGGATAAACTTTTTTTATTCTCGGATAAGGTTTACGCGGTATCATTTCTGAAAATGGCTCTTTCTTTTTTAGATTCTCCCAATTAATTGCACTCTTAACTTTAAGAGAATCAAGCAAAATATTTTCAAGACGCTTTATTTCCCGTACTGCATTCTCGGTCTGTCTGTTAGCCTCCTCTAAGTTAGCTTCTTTAGCTTCGTTTTGTTCGCGTTTAGAAGAGACTATTTTCCATTTTTCTATCCATTTGTTTTTCTGTAAAATAATTTTATTATTTAGAATATATTCTTCGGGTGCGTAAATTACTTTATATTCCTTTAAACCTGTATGTGTCATCTCGACAAAATAGCCCAGCACACGATAACCAGAGGAGCTGATGCGTTGACGTTTAGGGCCAACTTGGATTTTATCATCACCCATTTAGCATTCCTACTATGTTCAGCCTTTTTCAGTTAGTGAACTAAAAGTTGTAAGTAACCGTATAAAAAAGTATGTTAAAAAAACTCAGTAGTTTTTGCAATTGAAAAAGCGGTTTTTCAACAACCTAACTGACATTATAGCGACAAATCAGAACTAAAAACACACACATAAAGAAGTTTAAATTCATTTTTTAGCTTAATGGGGCTCTTTTATTTTGTATATTCCTTTACCGATTCTCTCTAATTCTCCTTCTTTTGTAAGTCTTACACAGACACCTCTAATTGTATTTGGATTAAAACCTGTTATTTCCCAGATTTCTGTAAGAGACATTTTTCCCTTCTGTGCAAATACAGCTAAGATTTCTTTTTTCTCGCGTGGCTCATTTTGGTTTCTCTTTTTAACAGACATAAAACATACTTAGCCTTTGTTCTTTTATCTAATTTGCGGTTTCATGCTGCCCTTTAGGTGTTTGGTGTCCTCACCAGGTTTTGCTTTTCTAAAGATGAAAAGATGCTCATAGGAAAGTAAATAGAAATCTGTAAAATATCTATTCTTAGATTGTTCATCGATACCCACCCACCGTTCATTAGCAAATTTAGTTAAACCAGCCCACTTTTCTCGTGTGGTTTTAGTTTTCCATTGAGCTTTTATAATATCCTCTCTTAAAACAAAATTCGCCTCCAAAAAAGCATCCATAACCCTAAAAGCAATAGGAACATGATGTCTACTTTTTCTAGTATCACCCACTAACACTGCACAAAACCGACCGGGTTTTAAAACACGAAAACTCTCTTTTGCAACCTCTTTCATCCCATCTAAGTAACCAGTTAAGCTTCTAGCAAAAGAAAGATCCTCAACCACCCTGTTCTTTTTGTTAGAATAAGAAATAATATTAGCATATGGAGGATGAGTGGCAATTAAATCAATAGAATCATCTTTGAGCAAATCTAGGTTCTTTGCATCTCCAACATATGTTTTCACTGAAGTTTTAGGAAAAACAGTATCTACACCATCATAATCAAAACTAAGCCGGTCTCTACTTACCATTATAGCGTTCTCGTTTACGTCAACACCTATTCCATTTCTACCCAGAAGCTTACACTCTATTAAAGTAGTGCCAGAACCACACATCTGATCTAAAACTGTTTCTCCAGAATTAGAGTACCTGAGGATAACATTTCTGACTAATTGAGGCGGCCAATTACCTCTGAAATCCCCCTTATGTGTTGCCCATATTCCGCGTTTGGGAAAAGACCAAGCATTAGTACGTTCAAGTTGAAACTCCTCAGGTTGATAGCATTTAATTTTTTTTGGAGCACCTAATGGTATAATATTATCACTAATAATTACCTCTTTGTATTCAGCACAAAATCTCTCAAATTGTTCCTTAGTAACCTCTTTCATTAAGTAGGCTTCAAACTCCCTGCAATCAAAAACAATAGTAAAGGCAATTTCTTAAATGCTTTTCAAAATTCCAAAAAAATCGATTATAATCGATCTTTGGGATAGTCTTTACCTTCCCCTAAAGATAGCTTTTTGAACGATGCAAAATATTTCTTTATCATTATATAATGCATCAAGTACACCTTTGAACATGTAAGCTGCATGGTTCCCTGTTTTTTCTTCAATCATCATCAACTCAATTATTTGAGCTATGAATGTAACAGGGTACTCGCCATATTTGTCGAGTGACAAGAATTCTTTTAGGTTTACTGGATCTGAGAATTTCAGTTTACATTCTTGTTGTTGGACCTTTGTTTGAAAAGGTTCTATTTTATCCCATAAATCAGACAGATACTTAATGAATGCTTTAGTCAACGCATCATCATGCTCTTTTTTAATCAGCAAGTCAATTGCCCAATGGATATGAGCAGGTGTCCTAACCTTTTTCCCGGGTTCCTGATACTTCACTATAATATCTAAATCAGGGTTATTTCCATAACTTCCTTGAAAAACACCGATAACCGCACCATTTGCTTGCTTAAATTCCTTGAAGGCCATCAACTTTACTCTTTTTCCGCTTTTAGTTTTGACTGAACATTCCATTAAAGGCTCAACCGATTTTTTATTCCTTTTTTAGACTTAAAATTGTTAATAACACTTGTGGTAATCGTAAAAACATGAAAAATTAACAAATTTAAAATACTATTATCATGAAAATCACATTCATGTCAATAAACCAATTTAGTCTTTCGATAACCGGAAATACCCGAAATGAACTTAGACAAAAAGTTATAGAACACTTCTTAAAAGAGACACCCGGAACAGGTAATGGCCCCAATACCTCACGATATACATATTTCGTAGAGACACTAAACAACGGAGACAGAGTTTATCTTACACGACCTGCATATTTAAAAAAAGGATTTGATTTTCTTATCAGAGTTGAAAACACCCAGTTTTCTAATGGAAAAGATTATCCTAAACATGAAGATGTTTTTAATGATCTAATACAAAAGAAAAACTCAAACCCAACCCTCTACAAAAAACTTCACGGCATGATGACCGATGTTTTTAATTGCCAAGAACCAAATTTAATTCTAAAGAATAATCCTAATGTGAACTTCAACACTGGCTTTTCTGTAGAATTAATTTTAAAAATTTTAAAATGGTTCTTCATTGAACAAGATATCAGAGATTGGAACTATTCAGGAAGAGGAATGTTCTTTTCAGGATTGAATCAAATATATCAAACTGGATCTTTATGAAAATAAATTATGATAATTTTTCACTTATTCTATAAATTCAGGTAATCTGCTCAAATGAAATTTTATCTGAATTGTGAATAAACGTCTATAAGATGGAATAGTTCAAGTTAAATATGCTTATGATTCCTCCAAATAAAACTATAATTTCATCTAAGGGAGCTAGACCGTTTGTTAAGTGGGCTGGTGGAAAAAAACAGCTACTTGATAGTTTAGAGCTTTATTTTCCCAAGGACTTCAAGACATATTATGAACCATTTCTAGGTGGGGGCGCAGTTTTTTTCTATCTAGTAAATACGCGTCCGAGATTTAGAGCAGTTCTTTCCGATACAAATGCAGAGTTGATATTAACCTACAACGTGATTAAAACCAATGTAGAAGATTTAATTGATAAATTACTAGAGCATGCTAAACTATATCGAGTTGAAACAAAAGAGTATTTTTATAAAGTCCGAGCCTCAGCGCCGGAAAATGATTTAGATAAAGCTGCGCGACTAATTTTTCTTAATAGAACATGCTTTAATGGTTTATATAGGGTTAATTCAAGAGGTAAATTTAATGTTCCCTTTGGACAGTATGAAAATCCAAAAATATGTGATGAAGAAAACCTTCGTTTAGTTAGTGCTGCTCTAAATTATTCAAATGCAGAAATTACAGCAAATGACTATGTGGATGCTGTTTCAAGCGCCGGAAAGGGTGATTTTGTTTATTTTGACCCTCCATATCAACCTGTAAGTTCAACTGCGAATTTTACAAGCTACACTAAAACTGGTTTTTCTTTTGAAGACCAGAAAAATCTGTCAAAGTTATTTAAAGAGCTTCACCAAAAAGAGTGCTATGTTGTTTTAAGTAATTCTAACACACCCGAGATACAAGAACTCTATAAAGATAAGTTCATTAAAAGAGAAAAAGTTGTAGCTTCACGTGCAATAAACTGTAAGGGAAATCTACGGAAAGGGTTTACAGAACTAATAATATATAATCAAAGAGACCTTAGGAGCTAAAGACTAGTTATTCTTTAGTTTCAATAAATGTATAATTACCGAGATCAACTCTTTTAATTAGACCGGCTCTTTCTAATTGAACCAATGCGCCCCTTATAGTGTTATAATTATATTTTCTTAATTGTTTTCTAATTTCTGGGAGAGTGATCTGTTTTTTCTCTTTAACTAAATTATAAACAACTAATTTTGTGCCATACATGTAATTCAACCATCATAAAAGTTGCATCTTTACTCATTCATCAATCTTGAAAAACTAATATGGTTTTCTTTTTAATAATTCTTCTTACAAAATACTTTTACCAAAGTTATGTACAATGAAAAATAAAGTGACTGACTTTGGTATTATATTCTATGTTGGGGTTTGAAAGCGAAGAACAATATTTTGATTATTTCTTTGATACTTTACTCAAAACAAATTGGACTTATGATTATTTTGTTGAATGGAAAAAAGTCAAAAGAAATATTGAGCATTCCATCAAAGAAATTAGTTTACTGAATTCTTTATCCAAAATATCAGCTGAAAAAAGGAGAGGAGAATTAAAAACAATATTTCAAAAATACCCTGAAACTGTACCAATAATACCTTCAATAATTGCCATGCGTGAACAAAGCATATCACTACTGGAAATGGGTGAAAAAACGTTCTATAGGGTTTTTAATTTCAATTCAAAAGGATTAAGCGATGATGAGTCTAAAAACTTGGTTGATTTTTGTGAAAAAGTTGGGATTTTGTCCCTTTTTTCAGAAATTAACGATTTGTATGCTTACTTGTTAGGTGTAGAAGTGGGGCTTGATTCTAATGCCAGAAAAAATAGAAGTGGAACAATCTTCCAAGAATTATTAAGGTTATTGTTAAATAAGACTCTTCAAGGAAAAAAATTTCAAATTAGAGCTGAAGACCCAAACGTGCAAACAGCAAGAAGTAAAAGAGCAGATTTTGTAATTTACTCAAATGGTGAACCAAGAGTAGCGATTGAATGTAATTTTTATAACACTACAGGCAGCAAACCTATTGAAGTTGCCAATTCATATATTGACTTTCAAAGAAAAATCCGTGAAAACCCAAAATTTTCCTTCATTTGGGTTACTGATGGACCAGCATGGCAAAAAATGAGCAGAACAGTTAGGCAATGTTTCAGAGAAATTGATTTCCCAATAAACTATACAATTGCAGAAGAAAAAATAAACAGTGTCTTTTCTGCCCTATTGAAATAGAATTAAAAAATTGAATACCCCTTTGATTGCATAAAGAGAAAAACTATTCATAAAATAATAACTCACAAATAAAATATTTAGAACAAAAACATAATAGTCATAGTTGAGTAAAAGAATTAAAAGGTTTGTTAATGGAGAATAAGTGTTACGAATTAAAGAGTAATACACCATTTGTCCAGTGGTATTTTGGGCTTAAACAATATCGAAAATACGCAGTTATATGCAAGACACTTATAGACAAGATTGGCGGGCTAAAACCAGTCGAATCAAGAATACATTCAACTGGTGATTATGTATGTTGGTATTTTTGTTTGAATGATGATTATGAAGAAAGGGTCTGCATAATTCTTAGACCTGAAATCAGAGAAGATGACATTTGTTTCCAATTTCAATCTGCCAATGATGTACCTAAAGAATTATTAAAATGTGGAGAAAAAGCAAAACTTCATACAAAATGGCTTCACCTATTATATAGCAACTACGGAGAAGCTGAACTTCAGGAGATAATAACTAAGTATTTGAGTAACATAAGGAAAAATTGGGCAGTTGTAGAGAAAAACTGTAAAAGAAGACGACCCTGTCAATACCAAAGAAGAAACTAACATCATTATGTTATAGCCGAATCAAGGTGCCAAAACAAATAGA
>CAZQTZ010000064.1:0-10012 GCA_964596465.1 uncultured Candidatus Bathyarchaeia archaeon
GGGTGCGGGTGTGAACGTAAATGAAGTTGAGGGGGTAGGTGATAGTGTTGGTTCAGATGAAGGGATTTTGGATTCATTATTTGACGTCGCATAATAGCTTAGAGCAATAATCGCCACTAAGAAAACACAGACTATAAGAACAATGGTTAGCCTTTTCCATTGTAGATTTAACTTTGAGAAGCATGCTTTTAGGTTCATCTTATCAACCTGAAATAAAATAAAACAATGAAATGAATGCTTTTCGGAAAATCAGCTATTTAACCTTCTAATCTTCCAAAAGCAGTTTTAGCAATTACCAATAAGAAAATTTTTATTTTTTCAACCTCAAATTACATTATTTGATAGTTAAAAAATTTAAATATGAAATGAACATTTACATTAAAATAGCAAATTTATGCCAAAATCATGCTTAAAGGGCATTTCCTTAAGAATTTAATTCGTTAAATTTAAGCCTCCATCAGTTAATGATGCTGGAAAGGAGAAAAGAGGCGAAAGACCTGTGAAAATGAGAATCCTTGCTATAGAATATCCTGAAGAAAGCGAACAAAAAGTTTGTGAAATACTTGACTCTGTCTTTTTTACAAACATGATGAAGCGAATCGCTGAATTCAAAACAGCGGAGGTAACCACTCCTTATGATGGGGAATTTGACGCGTTTGTAAACGACATAATTTGCCTGCTTGTTTCTCATTCAGATGGAACAGAAGAACTGATCAATATAATAACCGAAAGAATGCCACATTTACCTGAACTCATTAAGCAATTTGACTTAATCCGAAACAAACTTGAAACCAACACAAAATAAGCTTCAACCAAAAATAATGATATTATTTATTCTCCGGTTTAGAAGAGCCAAGCCACTTCTTCTGCCACTTCTGAACATCAAAAACAAATTGATCATATCTAAAATGTCCGCCGCTTACTTTATCATCTGAGCTAAATTTCGATTCCACAAAATATCTAGATATAACCGGAAACTCCGTAGATGCTTTCTGTAAAATCGCGGAGATTTCAACTGCCGCTTCAAAACTCACCTTAGGCAGACGATTAATATCCTCAAAAATTTTTCCTTTAGTCTCTTCCATAATAATATCCCTGCATAAACTTAGTAATTATAAATTCGCCTTTATATTAAGTAAAATAATTTTCGATTATCTATTTACTACTATTCTGAGGAGGATTGACTAATAGTTATTTTTCCTAAGAAACTGGAATATCAAGTAGACGCCAACGAAACCTTCACGTTCAGCACTGGAGACTGCTGCAAAGTAAAATCCCAAGAAACGGGGAATTGAAAGAAAGAACAACATCCAGTGATTTTCTTAAGATGTTGTTCTTTTAATGTGTAAGGGAAAATCCCAAGAAACGGAAATCACTTTGCCGTCCGAGTAACTCTGAGTTGTCATCCCTCGCGGTCAAATAAATGCCTTCTCTTCATCCGGCAATTAACAATACCCAAATCAGAAATAAAAGGGTTCAATAAGAGATGCTAAATCTTCCTCTGTTTTTTAATTCAAATAAGAACTAAATGATTTATTAGTACATAAGAGTGTTTCTGATTGTTTAGTTTAATTTTTCCTTAGTTCATGATTATTGAATAATAACTTGGTGTTGTTTTTTTGATTAGTATTATATGCATAAATTTTAAATTGGGTTTCATTCAATTTCGTTTCGGAGATAGGGGATTTGGATAGAGTAATAGTGGAAGTTAATTCGTTAATTAAGGATTATAATGGTTTAAGAGCTGTTGACGGTGTATCTTTTAATGTTTATGCAGGAGAAGTTTTTGCGTTTTTGGGTCCTAATGGCGCTGGAAAAACAACTACTGTTGAGATTCTTGAATGTATACGTTCATTAACAGCAGGAACTGCTCGTGTTTGCGGATTTGATGTTAATAATTCTGGGGATGTTAAAGAAATTAAGAAAAGGGTCGGAGTGCTGCCTCAGGATTTTTCTGCTTTAGATAAATTGACTGTAAAAGAAAATATCGCGTTTATCGGAGAAATGTATGAAAAACATCTTAACGTAGACGAAGTGATTAACCTTTTAGATTTAGAGGATAAAACAAACGCAAAGTTTGAGAATCTCTCTGGGGGCTTAAAGCAGAGAGTAGGTATCGCAGCGGCTCTAGTTAGCGATCCGGAGCTCATTTTTTTAGATGAACCAACTACTGGTCTAGACCCAAAAGCGCGAAGAGATGTTTGGAGTGTAATTGCTAATCTTAGAAAGCTCGGCAAGACCATTTTTCTGACAACCCATTATATGGAGGAGGCTCAAGTTCTCGCTGACCGCATCGCCATTATTGATAAGGGTAAAATAGTAGCCATAGGGCAACCTCAGGAATTGATTTCAAAACATGGGGGACTTAAAGTTCTGCTCATAAGAAATTGTGATAAAAGCATCGAAGCGCAATTAAAGAAAAATTTTAGTCAAGTTAGTTTAGACTATGATAATACTCTTCGAATTAAAATTGATAATGTTACAGAACTTTGGCATATCCTGGATTTTTTGACGAAAATGAACATCTGTAAGGATATTGAAATTGAAACTCCTACTATTGAGGATGTGTTTCTTAAAATTACTGGATCACGGATTACCGAAGAAGGAGGTCTCAATTAATGAAGATTATTGCAGTATTCAAAGCGGTCACTAAAAATTGGATAAGAAGCCGCTCAGGTCTTTTCTTTAGCCTCATGTTTCCTTTGTTATTGCTTTTAGTATTCGGAGCAATTTTTGGTGGAACAGGAGGTTCCTCAAAATATAGTCTTTTTATTCAAAATCTTGACCTGACCTCTGACGCTCAACCCACAGAGCTTTCAAATGCATTCATTACTACTTTAAACAATACTAACACTTTCTCGATTACCCATATCCCTGCCAATGAAAACGCTACGGATTATGCTCGACAAACACTTGGGCCCTTAGGGGGAAACCTGCGAATCCTTGTGCTCTCTGACGGATTCCAAAATGATATGTTAAACGGCACCCTAAAAGTCAGGATAGGCATATGTTATGATACTCTAAACACTACTTATCAGTATTTTATGCAGCATCTGAATGAAACCCAGATAATAAGCCTCCAAGAGGGGTTAACACAGATGCAGCAACTCAATTCCTCATTTCCAGATAGCCAAACATCTTTAACATTTATGCTTGATCCTGCAGACCAATCAGGCCCTATAGTTCAAAGCATCGTGGCTAGTGTGGCAAACGCATTTAATTATCAGATGATAGGTGCAAAAAACATAATCACCTTCAATCAAGTATCAGTGGCAATAACCAAATTTCGCACAATAGACTTCTATATTCCTGGCCTAACAGCTGCTTTCATAATGACCAACGGCGTTATCGGATTGACTTCAACAAACACTGAATTTAAAAGGAAAGGCATCATCAAGCGCCTCTCCATAACTCCGCTAACAAAGATGGATTGGGTTGTAGGCTGTATCCTTAGCCAAACCCTATTAAACGTAATCTTGGCCATCATAATGATTGGTTTTGGCTGGTTAATTTTTAATGTCCAAGTAATCCCGGATTTATTAACGATTATAATGATTTTCCTTGGATCAATTATGTTCTCTGGAATAGGCATGATTCTCGCAGGATTGATTAAAGATATCGAGGCAGCAAACGCAGTGGGAAATGCAATAGCTTTTCCAATGATGTTTCTATCTGGAACCTTTTTCCCCTTAGAAATAATGCCAAGCTACATTCAACCAATTTCGAATGCACTGCCTCTCACGTACTTCTCTGAGGGATTAAAGGCAACTATGATAACAAAATTACCTGATGGAATCTGGATAAACATGACAATAGTCGCAGTACTTGCAGTAGTATTCATAATAATCGGATCCTTTGTCACTCGATGGAAGGAAAAATAGTCTCTCTCTACAGTTCAAAATAGCAGTCCAAATCGAGAGTTCATAACAATAATGAGTACGTCAAATGAATAATTACAATTCCAGTCTAATGATAAAACAACCTCTAATACTTGGATGCTCAAAAGAAAATGAAAAGAACAACAAAAAGTAAACTGCATAGATGTTGTTCTTTTAATACGCCATTTTATTTCAAAAAACCCAAAAAAGTATTATTATACAAATAGCGTAAACAAGTTTTGCTAGCCTAATGAACACGAAATTCCTGTAAATTAATCGAAAAGTACACTAAAAGAGATATACTACTTGTGCCTTCTTTTTTCCAAATACAGTTGCCAACGGTGATATTGAACGTCCTCGCCTAACAGTGGAGAAAATAATAATGAAATGGTAGTTACTCCTTGGGAAGTTAAAGGTAAAATAGACTATGAGCGCCTGATTAGGGAATTCGGAACTCAACCTTTAACCGATGAATTACTCGAAAAAATTACCCATTACACAGATAAATTACATTTACAAATTAGACGTCGGATCTTTTTTAGCCATCGTGATCTTGACGTTGTTCTGAATATGTACGAACAGGGGAAAAAATTTGTTCTTTATACTGGTCGAGGGCCTTCAGGACCTGTGCATATAGGGCATCTTGTACCTTGGATATTTACTCTTCATTTGCAGCAGAAATTCGGTACCCGCCTTTATTTCCAAATGACTGACGATGAAAAATTCCTCATTAGTGACGATGCTAGCCTAAAACAGACCCGGAAAAACGCTTACGAAAACGCGCTTGATTTGATTGCTTTAGGTTTTAAGCCTCAGGACACCTTCATAATATATGATTCCGAAGACATGGATTTAATGTATGATATAACTTTGGAAGTGGCCAAACGAATAACCTACTCAACAGCGCGATCCACGTTTGGCTTCCAAGACAGCACAAACATCGGCTGGGTCTTCTGGCCTGCCATACAAGCTGCACCATGTTTTATCCATAAAAAGCTTACAGGTGAAAATGTCCCCGCTCTTATACCCGCCGCTATTGATCAGGATCCTTACTGGCGGGTAACAAGAGACGTTGCCCAGAAACTTGGTTACTGCAAACCCGCCCAAATCCACTGCCGCTTCCTGCCCGGTTTAGGAGCAGGAGGAAAAATGAGCGCCTCCTTACCCGAAACAAGCATATTCACCATGGACCAACCTGATGTAGTTAAGAAGAAAATCTGGAACGCGTTTACTGGCGGTAAAGGCACAGCCGCTGAACAGCGCAAAGCAGGAGCCGACCCAACAGTATGCAGCATATTCCAATACTACTTCTATCTCTTCGAAGAAGACGACCAAAAACTGGCCGAACGAGAACATAAATGCAAAACAGGACAAATGCTCTGCGGAGAATGCAAAAAAGACATAACCGAAAAACTCAACAAGTTCCTCGAACAACACCAAGTTAGACGAGAAAAAGCAAAAGACGTAATCGAGCAATATCACATAAAACGCTAAAATCTAACTTTCCAATAATCCGGCTTTTTCCCTTACCTATATTAGAATTAAAAAGGATAAGGAGCAGGTATTAAGTCAGTAAGGATTAGTGGCAGATCAACATTATGGTCTATTTCTTCCTAATAGAATTCTTACTAAGGTACTAATTGGTTTTCCGAAGGAGAAGGCGCAGAGAGAAAAAGAAATATTCTAAAAAAATTTTTCTGAAATGAATCAATTTTCCAAAAAAGCAATGAATTTCGATGTTATCAGAAAACTTGTTTTTACTCTTGCTCATTCATTTAATTAATCTCTTTATACTTTTTTACCTAGCTAAAGCTTTAAATCAAAATTGAATGTTTAAGATGAAAAGGGATTATGCTGTGTTTATGAATCAAAAGGTCGACTTAAAACCAGTTGATCCAAAATTAGTTGAAGTAAAAAAAGTTCCTGGTTCAAGTAGAAAGTTTACTTTTAGTCTTGAATTAGACTGTATTCCTGAAATTTCTTGGATAGAGAAATTCAATAAGCAATGGAATACAAGATTCCCTGCTTTAATATTTGATTCAATCAAACAAGATATTCCATATGATAGTATTCTCATTGAAACTATCCACCCTGAAAGAGTAGAGCAGATTATATATTTTATAAAAGACATAATAAAACAAACCAATAGTGAATAATTCTTTTACCAATTTAAACGACAGAGTCGTCTCTTTTTATTTTATGTGATATAAAAAAATTAAAGTAGGAATTTTATTGCTCGATTATCCAATCTATGAATTCCTTTAACGGTTTTAGCATATATTCTCTAGGCGAGCGTGGTCCTTTGTATGGCATAGGCGGAAAATTGCTATCTTGATTAAAATCCTTCTAAAAGATTTCTTCAGCATTAAATATAACCCGCATCGGCTCAGTAAAAATCCGTTTAAGTTCATATGTTATGGAATCCTTTTTGTTAAATACTGCTGAATTAACTTCTATTTTTTCTTGTATCTTTACTTCTCCGCCGAGGCGTTCCACCTGATCTCTTTTTTAATTTTAGGTTTTTTCCTTTCATTTTTAGCGATACAAAAAATATAAATAGAAATACCTTCGATATGTGATATCTGGTCTCTTTCAGTATAATATATTGTAGAGGGACTAGAAAATTGTCGCAGAAAAAGAAAATTTTGAAAAATTCTGGACATACGCCTGTATCAAATGAACCAGAAGAAGAAGATTTCTTTATTGAGAAAGCTATTTCTCAGGATCCATCAGAAGGCAAAGATACAAAAACAAACAAGGTAAATCCGGATGGAACAGAACTCGTAGAAGGCAGAAAAGCCAAAGCTGAAATGGCTTTAGAAGAAATTTTCACTCCGCCAGATGTATCCAAGCTTCGTGATGCGGGAGAAGCCACATTTGGCCCATTGCCAACCGCTCCGGCGTCAACTCTTGAATCCGTTCATGGGCCTGATAATCGGATACGAATCATGAACACTGCAAACTACCCTTGGCGTGCCATTGCACAATTATTAATGACTGCCGCTGATAATAGTCAATGGATAGGAACGGGTTGGTTCATCGGTCCGCATACCTTGATGACCGCGGGTCATTGTGTTTACATGAGAAATAATGGTGGATGGGTCAAGAAAATTCTCGTTATGCCAGGGAGAAACGCAGACCAGCTTCCTTATAAATCTATTACAAGTAGCAGCTTTAGATCCGTTACTGGCTGGACGAATAATAATAATGAATTCTACGATTACGGAGCCATTATACTGCCAACTAATATGGGTAACTCAACAGGTTGGTTCGGATTCGGAGTTTTTAGCGATTCAACATTAAAAGCCAGCATTGGAAACATCTCAGGTTACCCCTCAGACAAAACTCCTAGCGGAACTCAATGGTATGATTTTCATAAGATTGATTCAGTTAATAGTCGAAAAGTCTTCTATGACATAGATACCTATGGTGGCCAAAGCGGAGCCCCAGTTTACCGCATTATTAATGGAAATCGCTATGGAATTGCTATTCATGCCTATGGAGGAGCAACCACAAATTCGGGAACACGTATTGTAACGCCAGTATTCAATAATATGGTCTCATGGAAGGCATAATCAACCAATAAAATCCTCCTTTTTTTGGGTGAAATCTAATGTCTTCAACTGAGAGCACGATTCGAGGAGTTGTTAAGGATAGCAACGGAAAAGCAGTGGCAGGTGCGCGGGTTTCATTCATAGAAGGGCCTCTTCCACTTCCTGATATTGCTGCATTAACTGATAAAAAAGGGGCTTTCTCACTTTTTGTACCAGTTTTTGGACATTATGTCATAGAGATTTTTGCAGACAATTTTTCCCCAAAAAGATTAGAAGTTGTTGTTAGAAAAAAACAAGTTGATGTTAAAATAGAGTTATGATTATCGATTTCTGGATATGGCAGTGTGTTGTACTTGAATAATTTTAGTAAATAAAAAAGTTAATTTCTAACGATAAAATTGCGTAAGATATATTCAGTTATTTTTCTATCTTATCAAACGATATGGTGATGTGTGTGTCTGGTAAAATTAGTGTAAATTCTGCTTTCGCATATAGACTTATCCATCCTATGCATACTGTGCTTGTTACCTGTATCGGAAACAGTGGAAAGCCAAACGTTATTGCTTTAGCTTGGGTTATGCCAACCTCTTCTGAACCTCCTCTAGTAGCTATCAGCGTTTCTCCTAAGCGCCATTCCTATTCACTTATTGCCGAAACAAATGAATTTATAATTAACATCCCTACCTTGGAGATTCTGCAAGCAACTTATGCATGCGGCTCTTTTAGCGGCAGAAGCTTTGATAAATTCAAAAAAGCTGGTTTAACACCTATTCCTGCTAAAAGAGTTAAAGCTCCCGCTATAAGAGAATGTATCGCTCATTTAGAATGCACTGTAGAGGATCAATTCATAACTGGTGATCACACTGTCTTTGTAGGAAAAATTGTAGAGGCTTATGCAAACCCCGGCATATTTACGGAGAATTATGAACTGAAAAATTCGCGGATGCTCTACCACGTTGGCGGAAACAATTTTGCGATTCTTGATCTCAAAATCTACAAACCCTAACTTCTACTTTCATTAGGTTGATTTTCTATAAGAAAATATCCTTTTTTTATTTACAAAAGGTTATTCATTTAAGCATCTACACTATAACCAAGATATTAAATCAGAAATGAAGTGACATGTGAATGCCCCTTTACGATGAAGAAGCATTAGGAAAATTTCGTTTATCTGGCAAAATTCTCAGGGAAACCCGGGAAGAAATGAGAAATTATGTACGTGAAAATATGCCAATAATCGAGGTTTGCGAAAAATCAGAAACCTTAATACGTGAAAAAGGTGGAAAGCCTGCGTTTCCTACAAACGTTTCGATTAATGAGGTGGCTGCGCACTACACCTCTCCTCCTGGTGATAAAAATATTATACCTGAAAAATCCCTTGTTAAAGTTGATTTAGGGGTTCATGTTGATGGCTACGTAACTGATACTGCCTTCACAGCTTGTTTTAATCCTGAATTCAAGACTATGGTTGAAACAGCAGAGATTGCCCTAAAAACGGCTATTTCTACAATCAGAAATGACGTTTCTATTTCAAAGATTGGCGGTGTAGTTGAGACCGCAATTAGGAATCGGGGTTTTCGTCCTATCTCTAACCTCACTGGCCACTCAGTAGGTAGGTACCAAATTCATGCGGGAACTAGTATACCAAATGTTCATCAACTATCCTTAACTAAGCTTAAAACTGGAGAGATTTATGCCATTGAACCTTTCGTTACCTTACGTGAAGCTGGAGGCGCCGTAGAAGATTATCCTTTAAAAACGATATTTCGACTAGTAAAACCCAAAGCAGCTAAAACTCCCTATGCAAAGCAAATGCTAAAATTCATAGAAGAAAACTTCTATACATTACCTTTCTCAGAACGTTGGTTGCAAGGGGTTGTTCCAAAGGAGAAGCATGCTGAAGCATTCAAGGAGCTCTTTGCGACAAAGTCAATTATGAGTTATCCAGTTTTTGTTGAAGTAACACGAAAAATTGTAGCTCAAGCAGAGCATACTGTTATTGTAAAAGAAGATGAATGTGAGGTCCTAACCTAAAGGTTAGGATTCTTTTCTTTTTCTTTCTCTTTAACTTCCCGATAGATTGCTGTTATCATCTTTTTGTCTTCGCATTTTTCGCATTTTTCCATTTCTTTGTAGACGTAGTCACCTCGTTGGAAGTCTCTAGTGGTTTTTATCCCGCATTTCTTGCATTCAATAGTGGTTATTATTGGGGGCGATGCAATCTTCAAATCAGCAGTTCGTTTTCGAGATTGAAGTAGTATGTATCCTGCTAATGCTATAGAAATGAAGCCTATGGCTAAAAGGAAAATGGCTATTTCAACGTCTTGTTTTTCAACGAATGCAGTGACCCCTACGATTATTGCAACCAACGCCAATATGAAGACTAAGTATATGGCAGCTTGAACGAAAGTTGAGATTTTGTTGGTTTCGTTTGTTCTTGTTGCGTTGTTCAATCTTGTTTCCTCCTATTGTCCTATACCTATTGAGTTTCCTACACCGACAATTATCACAGTATCGCCTTCTTTGGTACGTTCTAATATTACATTTTTTACTCTTTCAATTGCGGTGTCAACACAGTCC
>CAZQTZ010000065.1:0-9878 GCA_964596465.1 uncultured Candidatus Bathyarchaeia archaeon
ATTTGAAAAGATTAAGGAAACTCTTCAATTTGAGAATCAGGAGAAAAATTGTTTATGACAAATATTTTAGCTTTTGACATAGGCGGAGCTAATATTAAAGCTACGTTTTTTATTACAAAAAATGGAGTCATTACGGACTTTCGTAGTAGTTTAGAATATTTTCCTTTTTGGAAACGAACTATGGAGCAGTTATATCACGTGCTTTCAATGCAAAGAGATACGCTTATAGATGGTTTGAATATGCCTGATGTCGTCGGAATTACGTTAACAGCCGAATTATCTGATGTTTTTAAAACAAAACGCGACGGGGTTAATCAAATTTTAGATTGCGTTGAACGAACATTTACTAACATACCTATTAAAGTATTAGATGTAGATGGGAATTTGTTAACTGTTGAAGAGGCAAAAAAAGAGCCGATAAAAGTTTCTTCTGCCAATTGGGTAGCTACTGGTTGGATGATTGCTCAATATATTCGAAATTGCGTAATCGTTGATGTAGGCAGTACCACCACTAGCATAATTCCTGTGATAGACGGCAAAATTGTTGCTAAGGGAAAGACCGACTTAGAAAAGCTCATACTCGGAGAATTGGTTTATTCAGGTAGTTTAAGAACAAATCTGGCAGCTATTGTGCAAGAAGTTCCAGTAAGGGGGCAAATGTCAAGGGTTTCCTCGGAGCTTTTTGCTCAATCAGGGGATGTACATCTAATTCTAGGAAATATCAGTGAAGTAGATTACACCTCAGAAACAACAGATAATAAAGGTAAAAGTTGCTCTGAAGCTGAAGCTAGACTTGCAAGATTAGTGTGTGCTGATATTGAAATATTATCTAAGGGTGAGCTATTAGATATCGCAAAATACATTTATGAAAAACAAATACTTCAGATTAAGTCTGCAATTGAACAAATTTTTAATGAACTTAACTTTAACGCCAAAACCACTCTTCCAATTGTGGTTACGGGTTTAGGTAAAGATTTTCTTGCGAAAAGAGCCGCTGAAGAGCTGGGCGTTTTACATATATTAGATATTACAGAATTGTTGCCTAACGCAGTAGCCCTAATTTCACCCTCAGTTGGAATTGCATTAATGGTTGCAACAAATTTTGAAGGTAGAGCTTTAAAATGGATGCAGTAATAAAATTAGGCGGTAGTCTTGCTGAAAATCCTTCGGCTTTAAAGTCATTATGTGTTAAATTAAGCAGAATTGCTAAAAAGTATTCCATTATTGTTGTTCCCGGAGGAGGGAGATTTGCGGATGTTGTCAGAGATCTTGATGCAAAATTTGAATTAACTTCCGTGTTTTCTCATAATATGGCTATTTTGGCTATGGATCAATATGGATTATTTCTTTCGCAGCTTATTCCAAATGTTGCGTTGTGTGATTCTATTGAAGATGCTGAACGTTGGTCTAGAAACGGGAAAGTGGTTCTTTTTCTTCCGTCTAAACTCCTATTTAATGATGTTCCGTTTGAACCTTCTTGGGATGTAACTTCAGATTCGATTACGGCATATATTGCAAAGAAATCTGACTCCAAAAAAATTGTTCTCGTTACAACTGTTGATGGAATTTTTAATAAAGATCCTCGACTAAATCATAAAGCAGAACTATTAACCAAGGTATCTGTAGATAGTCTTTTAAAGCAAGATAAGCGAACCAGCGTAGATAGATATCTGCCTATCTATTTACAAAAGAATAATCTGAATTGCTTTGTAGTTAACGGTCTCTATCCTTCACGGATTAATGATCTCCTGAAAGGAAAGAAGACCATTTGTACCGAAATAATAATATGCGCAGAAAGTAGGAAGGAGTAATAATTTAGTGAATGGTGATTTGAGTAAGGAAGACTCATCTAGAGTTGCAATAGTTAAAGGAGAACGTGGGCTTGCTCCAGTTTTCAAGGCTTTAGAGCTTATTGATTTTAAAACAGCATTAACAAATTACAAGAATGTTCTGATTAAGGTAAATTTTATTACTGACATGACTTGGGATACAGGTGCAACTACTGATCCTATAGTAGTTGAAGCAATAATTCAGAAATTAAAGACACTGCCTGTAACAATTAAGGTAGTTGAATCTGATGCTACGATGACTAACGCGGATCGTGCTTTTGAAAAGACTGGCATGAAAGATATGTGTAATCGTTACGATGTTGACTGCATGAATTTAAGGTATGTTAAAGAAAAAGTCAAGCTTATTGTTCCAAATTTTGGAGCTCTAAGGACGATAACAGTGCCTGAGATTGTAACTAATTCCGCTATAATCAGTGCCGCTAAATTGAAAACCCATACATCTACCGGCGTGACTTTAGGTATGAAGAATCTTTTTGGTTTGCTGCCTGACAAGTTTAAAGCTAAATACCATGCAAAAGGCATTAGCAAAGTCATTGTTGATATTAATAGTGTAATTAAACCCGTTTTAACTGTGATAGACGGCTTTGTAGGTATGGAAGGAAATGGGCCTGTTGAGGGCAAACCTGTAAAAATGGATTTAATAGTAGCTTCAAAAGACGTTGTTGCTGCTGATGCAACTGCTTGCCGCACAATGGATATGAATCCTTTTGATTTTTCTCATATTAGAAAAGCAAGTGAAAAAGGCTTAGGTAATATAACCAATATCAAATTACTCGGAAACACACTTGATTCTGTAAAACGCACTTTTGAAAAGGCAAAAAGTCGAATATAGCTTTGTTAAAATTCTTTTTTTGCTGCTTTCAATATTATTAAAAATAGGAAAAAGGGGATAAGAAGGATAAATTTTAGATTTTTTTCTTGTCTAGGACTTGCCTATAAGTTTTGCCGCAGCATTCAAATAAGCCTATAGTAAGTTGTGTCCTCTTTCCTGCTTTATCGGGTTTGCCTGCCATCATCCATGTTTTCTTAGCCGTCTTAACGTCTTTTCCACAACTTGGGCATTTTGCCATATTTTTTCCTCCCGTAGTCGTATTGTATCGATACGCATAAAACATTTTCCATAGGTTAATAAGGTAAAAATAAAAAAATTATCGGATACATGTTTTAGATATACGCTTTTTTATAAAAAAACTCATTCAATAACTCTAATAATCTGTTACGCAACTTATAGACTCTGTTGCGTTTCGTTGTATATGTTTTTTTATTAAATTACCATGCTAAATAACTGCCATAGGGCTGTACCAAAAAACAATATGCCGAATCCTGCCAAAATTGATACGCAGATATACGTTATAATTTTATGTACTAAGGGCGTCCAGAATTTGTGTGATTTGAAAATTAGGAACGCAACTACGGTGTACCAGATAAAGTCGCAAGACCAATGTAGGCTAGCAAAAACGGAAAAACCTGCCAGTCCAAAAAGTTTAGCATTGAGAATAAGGGTAGTTCCAATTGTTAGCCACCATAGAATGAAACCAGGATTAAAAGCAGTTGTTTTAATACCCGCCAATAAGCTATCTTGACTTAATCGTGAAATTTTCTCATCGGGTTTATTTCTGTTCCTGAAGGCTTGAAAACCCATATATATCATTATTAATCCGCCAAAAAGACCTACAAGTATCTGAATAAAAAGGGGAAGTTCAAATTCATTTAGTAAAAAGAATATCAAAAACATCAATGGGAACTCAATAATTCCATGACCTAGTGCAATAAGCATTCCCGCGGTTTTATGTTTTGTCGCTTTTTCTATAGTTATCGCAAAAAGTGGTCCTGGCATTAATACTCCCGACATAGATATGAATATGACCGATACCAAGAAAACATAGAAGTCCATAATTAATGCCATTAAAGCACCATTCATTCTACCTTAATTGGTAGTTCTGATAAGAAAAAATAAGATTTTCTAATAAACGTTCGCATTGATAATTATTTATTTCATATGTATTATTCTATTTGCTGTAGTAACTGGCAGGCCATACAGAGTTTTCCAGTTGCTGGGTCTCCACACTTTTGACATTCCGTAAATGTGCTTTTAGTTTGAATATTGCTCATCGATGGTCTCAACTTTTCTATTGATTTAAAAACTGTAAATTTTGTCCCTGCGTGCTGTTCTTCCATTTGATTAAGTAGATTGCGAATGTCATTTCGCATAGCTTCTGAGGCATAAGGACAGGGATTGCTTTGAAAATTGAATTTTTTAAGATATGCATATAGTGCACTTTCTCTTTCCGGAATTTCACAAAGTGGTTTCACTTTTTGAACTAATCGTGGATGAACGAAATCTGTTACTGGTTTTTCTGAATAAATTTTAGTAATATCACCATGAAAAATATTCAATAAGTATGTTTGGACTTCATCATCTAAGGTATGACCAGTGGCTATTTTATTGGCATTAACTTTTAATGCAGCAATATTCAGGGCTTTTCGACGCAGAACGCCACAGTAAGCGCATGCTGTTAATTCACTTTTCTGTTTAGATGCGCGATGAATTATTTCGTCCAAAGTAAACCCGAAAATCTCCTTAAAACTTACAATATAATGGGGCACATTCAATTTTTTACTAGTATTTGAAGCGATTTTTAGTGCTTCATCTCTATATCCTTTAATGCCTTCGTCAATTGTAATTGCCATAAGCGTTGCCCTAGGATATTTTTGCTCCATTTTCGCAAGAACGTTAAGAAGACTTAAGCTATCTTTTCCGCCTGAAACCGCGATCGCTACTCGGTCATTATAATTAAGCATTTTATACTTTGATATTGTAGATCTGACTTTCTCTTCTATTGATTCAGCAAAGCACTTTTTACAGAGCTGTTCTCCACTATATTTTCTATAAAAAAAGGATTCTTTTCGCTCGCAAGCACTGCATGAATTTACTGATTCATTCATTAATGTTTCACATTGAAAAATTTTATGGGCGAATTACTAAATAAACTCTTCACGTTACTCTTGATAGAAGAGACGATATAGTTGGCTGTAAAACCTGAAAAACGAGTTGATACAATAAATGTTGAATATACTAAAGTAAGGTGGGAATTTTTAAGAACCCTTAGATTTAAGGCTCAAAACTTATTATCTATCCTTAAAAACAAAGATATAACTGCTATAGTTCATGGAAGTATCGCCCGCGGAGATGTTAAAGAAAAAAGTGATATTGACATCTTTATTCTAAATCCTCCCTCATCCTTTCTTATTGAAACAGCCTTAGAACAAGCAAAAATCAAATTTAATTCACGATTAGTCATTCAAGCAACACCACTGTATGCGATGAAAGCTTACATTGAAATTGACCCGCTAACAGCGATCTCTTTTCCATTGATGAATTTAAGAAAAAAAGAACGGGAATTCTATCAATTTAGCGGAGAAGCAACAATAAGAGATTTAGAAACAGGAAATCGTGTTTTTGGGGTCGATAAGCGTTTAATGCTTATTGAACCTACAATAGACGGCCATATTGAAAGTAATATAATAGGTAAAGAGGATTATATAGCGAAAATTTTAGGCATATCAACCGAGACAGTTTCCGATCGAATACATACATTGTTAAAAAGAGATACTGTTGGGCGAACAGGTGTTTTTATAAAGAAAGAGTTGGCGCCAGATGAAACTTTTGAACTGGCGCTGAAGCGTTTATCTGAGACTAATCCTGCCGTTCGGCGAAGATTAAACGCCGGATAAGTAGGGATTCTTTATTCGGGGTAGTAGATTAGCTCTTTTTCTTCTAGGATCTGTTGGATTTTATCGACTGCTTGGTATACTTGTTCTTCTTTTTTTGCGCCTACGCAAACGAGTTTGCCTGCACTGAATATCAAAAAGACTACTTGTGGTTCATCCATTCGATATACTGCGCCCGGGAATTGTTCTGGTTCATACATTACTCGGCCTAGTTTGTAGACGAGACTTTCAAGGTCGATTTCTCCTCCAAGTTCTGCGGAAGCTACTATGTTTTGAATGTTAACGATGGGTTTTTCTGTAATTTGAATTCCTTGTCCCCGAAGTTCCTTTACTACTTTTTCAACGGCGCTTCGTGATTCTTTCTCTGATTTAGCACCAGTGCAAACCATTTTGCCAGTTCCGAAAATTAATGTGGCTGTTTTTGGTTTTTTTAGACGGAAGACTAAGCCTGGAAAAACGCTTGGGTTATACTCGGTTTGAGGAAATTTCTCAACTATTTTTTGTAAATCAATTTTCTGATTCAAAGAAACTGAAGCAACAATGTTTTGAATCGAAATTAACGGTTTACGTTTGCTCATTTTTAAATCCCATGCTTAGCACAGTTAATATATAAAGGGGTATATAAAGGGGGTATATAAATTATCGTTTTTCGCGTTATTGTTGCTTAATTTTTTATCTGTTTATGAAGATTCCGAATGATAAATAGGAAATCGAAGTAGCGCTCCTATGCCGCCCAGCGATAATAATTTCGCGCCTGCTTCGTGTTCTGTGCTAATAACGGTTACGGTTCCTGCTCGGTGTTCAACTTCTCGCATAATTTTCTCAATTCGTAAACGTGGCTCTTCCTCTGCATCTCGTATTTTTATGTCCGCTATTATGAGTTTTTCGATTGCTCCAATTTGTGAAGCATTTTCGACGTCATCAATGCCGTAGGTTATGGTAGTTTCTCCCTTTCCTAATCTTCTCATCAATTCTTCCATTACCGATGTTTCCTCAATTATGCGCATTTGATGGACTGCTTTTAAAAGAACTCCAGATCGTAATGCTTCATGTATTCCTGAAACCCCGCCATTATTTACACTTTTTATATCTGCAATTGACTGGGCAATATCTCTTGAATTATCTTGGATATATTTGACAAAATCATTTTTGATGAACCCTACTCCTACAATTACTACAGGATTATGTGCAGGCAACCAGAGATGATTTAAACTGGTTAATGCCCGCTTAAAGTATTCATTCATTGCGCTGCTTCTTTTTTCGGCTTCATATTTACCTGGTAATTTTATCCGTTCTTCAAGTCTCATTTCTACTCCGTACTGTTTGGTTTCTGCAATAGCAAAACCTTCATCGTCAATTGCTATGATGAGCATAGGTTTTTCCGTTTCACTAGCGCGTGTTAGCCGATCCAAAGCATGTTTTGGCCATTCTTTTTTTACAATGGTTACAGGTTGATTTAATGCAATACTAATAGTATGATGAGCTCCGTTCGGAATAATATCCGGTGCATGACAGATTACACCATGAACTCTTAATTTTCCTAAAAATTTATCCCATGCCACTGATTCAACAGAAATCCCCATAAAAGCCGAAACGCGTTCACCACTTTTTGGACGGCTAGCTTCAGTGTCTGATTTTATTGCTCGTGAACTGTAAGCATAGACTTCGTCACCTTTGTAAATAATATTATACAGGTGCCATAAGTCGTCCGCAGAATCTGGAACGACCTTAACGAAGTTTTGACGCATATTCTTTTCAATAATTTTCAATTTCTACATCTCGATTGAGTAATTATTTACCTATAATGTTAGAAGGTTTGTAATAATGTATGTGGCTTTTTGTCTAGATTTTATTGTAAAATAATGGTTTTTAAAAAAAAGAAATAGGTAGGGATTTCCCAATTTTTTAGTGTATTAGGCCTAGGAGATTTATGAACAGCGGTATGAAGACGATGGATAGTGTGCTTAGAAGTTTTATGAGCACGTGTAGACTCGGCCCTGCGGTGTCTTTAAGTGGATCTCCGAGTGTGTCGCCTACTACTGCTGCTGCGTGTGCTGGTGATTTTTTGCCGCCGAGGTGACCTGCTTCAATGTATTTCTTTGCGTTGTCCCATGCGCCTCCGCCGGTGTTCATGAATAATGCAAGGGGTACTGCTGTTAATGTTGCTCCGATTACTAGTGCGCCTACTGCTGCTGGCCCTAATAAAACACCTACTATAATGGGTATTATAACTACTATCAGGGCTGGAACCACCATGCCTTTTAGTGCTGCTTGGGTGCTAATGTCTACTGCTTTGCCGTAGTCAGGTTTTCCTGTTCCGTCCATTATACCAGGGATTTCTTTGAACTGGCGTCGTACTTCAGCAACCATCTGTTGAGCTGCTTTACCTACTGCACTAATTGCCTGTGAAGAGAATAAGAACGGCATCATTGCCCCTATAAAACCTGCTACTAATACAGCGGGATTTGCTATGTTTATTTCCACTACTGTTGTCGCTGGCAGGACTCCTTTTTCAACAGCAGCTATAACTTCTTCAATGTACGTCTGGAAAAGTAACTGCGCTGCAAGTAGTGCTGACCCTAAAGCGAAACCTTTTGTTAACGCCTTTGTAGTATTACCCACTGCATCTAGCGCTTCCATAGTTGCTTCTGCACCGCCTTCACCAGACATTTCTGCAATACCTGCTGCATTGTCTGCAATTGGACCAAAACCGTCAAGGGCTAAAACCATACCCATTACTGCAAGCATACCCATCGTTGCTAATGTAGTACCATATACTCCGCCCATAAATTGATCTATACCGATTGTTCCTGCAAATTGAGTACCAAACCAATATGAGGCTATAAGGGCAATTACAAGTGATATTATCGGCAATGCTGTTGTCTCGAGACCTACTGCAAACCCCGTGTTTATGTTAGTGGCGCTACCTGTTTGGCTTGCTTCTGCTATCTTTTTTACTGGAGTTCTATCTCTTCCAGTATAGTAATCTGTGATGTAGTCTATGGCTACGCTTGCTGCAAGTCCTGAAAGTAGACATGCATAAAGGTATATGTTTCCTAGATAATTCCCACCCATATTAGGGAAAAGAACTATTGATGCTATGAGAAACAGTATTCCTGCTACTAATGTTGTTACAAGCATTCCTTTTCTTAGCGCTTTCATTGGATGTTTTGCTTCTGCTTCATTGAGTTTAACAAAGGGCATTCCAACTAAGGTTGCAAATATGCCAAGTGCACGCGCAACAATCGGAAAGATTAGGAATATCAGGCTCATATTGCCGAAAGTAGGAAAAGTAGCAACACTAATGAGGCCTCCGATAATCATTCCACCGATGTTTTCGCCAGTTGCTGATTCAAATAGGTCTGCACCTCTACCTGCAGAGTCACCTACGTTGTCTCCTACGTTATCAGCAATAACTGCAGGATTTCGGGGATCATCTTCAGGTATGCCTGCTTCAACTTTTCCAACAAGATCTGCACCAACATCTGCAGCTTTAGTATAAATTCCTCCACCAAGCTGGGCAAATAGCGCAATTAATGAGGCGCCAAAACCCATACCTACAATTCCTCTTGCTGCATCTCCACCTAATCTAGGATTAACAGTTCCACCGAATAATGCATCATAACCGCCGTAAAGTAAGAAAAGAATACTTACGCCTAAAAGCGATAATCCGACAACTGCCATACCCATTGTGGCACCACCGTAAAATGCAGTTTTAAGGGCTTTTTCTGCTCCGTGTTTTGCTGCAGCAACAGTTCGCACGTTTGCTTTAGTAGCGTTATCCATAGCTATATAACCGGCTGCTAAAGAAGCAATTGCCCCCACTAGAAAGGCAGCGGCAGTACCTATGCCAAGATAGCCGGATGGCAAGGCAATCCAGAGTAAAACGAACAGGATTGCCGTAATTATAGCTATGGTTTTGTATTGTCTTTTAAGGAAAGCGTATGCGCCTTCGCGGATTGCATTACCGACTTCCACGGTTTTAGGTCCGCCAGGACTCATTTTTCCGATACGGTACATTAGCAATAGTGCTATAAGGATTGCTATTATACCCGCAATCGGCGCTATCCAAAAAACAGCTTGACTATCAATTGCTATTTGGAAGGGGTATACCATATTAACCAGCTCAATTGAAATTTGGTACCTTTTTCTTTTGTAGATATATATATGCTTTGGCTAAGCAAGCAAGAATACTTTATGGCAGTTAGTGAACTTATTTACAGGAGTGTATTTTTAAGGAAGAGGCTATATTTTGCAAGTATTAATTTAGGTCATTAACAAGGGAATGCAGATGCC
>CAZQTZ010000066.1:0-9841 GCA_964596465.1 uncultured Candidatus Bathyarchaeia archaeon
TAAAGGATCTTTTAACGATTGAGGAACCTCAGACTTTTAAAATAGCTGAAACTAATTTGCCAACTGATGTAGCCAAAAAGCTTAGAATTTCATAAGTTTAATGACCTTTTTGCAATAGATTAATAAAGATTAATAAGTCTCCCTGTGAGACTTTAAACTAGAGAGGGGCTGACCTTGAAAGAACTAGAGGTAAAACTACTCTCTGAACTTGTCAAAAATTCTCGAAGAAGTGATAGAGAACTAGCTAAGGCAATAGGTACTTCACAACCTACCGCTACAAGAATACGTACGAAACTTGAAAAAGAAGGGTATGTGAAAGAATACACTGCTATTCCTGACCTTGTTAAGATTGGCTATCGGATTATGTCTTTAACCTTCATGAAGTTAGACCAAAAATCTATTGTAGCTCAAGATGATTTTAGTTTTAAGAAGTCACACTTTGATGCGATGAATCGAAGTCCAATGTCCGCCGTATTTTTAGCTAAACAGGGGATCGGTCTTGGTTATGATCGAGTGCTTTTGTCTTTTCATCCGAATTATGATGCTTTTGATAAATTCCAGCTTTATCTAAAAAGCCAGATGCGCGCCAATATCCTTGACATAAATACTTTCTTAATTAACCTCGAAGACGAAAAGAGTAATCTACCTTTCACATTCAAATTGCTTGCAAATCAAATAATGATGTCTGCTGATGTTGACAAAGTTGAGGATTCGACTCTTCAATCCAAAAAATAGGTTGTATAGCTTAAAGAAATCCTGCCTCTTTCAACTTCAATGCCAAAGCAATGTTTCCTTGGAACTGAACCTTTCCTGTAAAGAAGGCTCTTTCTGCGCTTAATTTACCGTTAACTAGGTTTAAAAAATCGTCCTCTGCCATCTTCAGCGATAAATTAGGCGACTGGAAGGTTCCTTCTTTAACCTCCAATTTTTTTTCTTTTATAGTAACAGTCCAATTGCCCTTATTTCCGCCTGTTATTTCAATTAGGACAACAACATTAACGTCTGAAGCCTTGTCTGGTTTAAATCTCTGAGGAAGTATGTTTTCAAAAAACTCTTTAGCCGTTTTAGCTTCCATATTCACATTTCTCCTTACAGGCTTATCTGAACATGTCTCTCTCTTTAGGTCTTGTAAGATCTTTCGCAGTTGCGTTTTCACTAATTTGGTATTTATATCCTCTGATTATCGCAACTGGTACGCCTTCACTTGCCTGTCCCATTACGAGTTCTGCCGCTGAAGCAATTTCATCAGCAATGCAAGTTTGCTTTATCTTTAAAACGTAACCAAAAAGATCTTTTTCTCCGCGCCTGTCTCTTATTGGCTTAATTCCTGCTACTCCGATTGTTACGTTGATTTCTCCCATTCGAAGTGGACGCCCATGAGTATCAGAAACCAATACTGCAACATTTTTTCCTGTAGCTTTTTTAACTTCACTACGGATGTTTCGTGCAGAGGCATCAGGATTAACTGGCAGTAAAGCTACATTTCTATCGCCCTCAACGTTCGATCGGTCTACTCCTGCATTTGCAGAAATTATGCCATGCTTTGTTTCGGTAATTAGGCTATTAGGACCTATGCGTACGAATTCTTTGGTTTCTCGCATTATAACCTCTACCAAAGCGGGGTCTTTGTCAACTTTTTTTGCTAATTCTAACGCTCGTTCCGAAGGCACAATTTCATCAAGGTTTACCACATTATCTTCTGCCTTCGAAACTGCTACATGTGTAACTACCAGTATGTCGTTTTCTTGGATTGGTGTGCCTTGACTTTTGGCTGCTTCGACGATAAGTTTTCCTAGATTGTCACCTTTTTTAATTAAGGGTAAATTTTCAACTGCAATAACCTTAACCGATTCCACCTTAGCATGCCCCTACTTTTTCAGAGAACCTTAAGAATGCACTTATGTAAACCTTACTAAAATAGCCGCTCTTTGTTTACCATTCTTCTGCAGAGTTAAAGTAGCTAATTGTGACGACATCTTTTTAAGGTTACATTGGTTAACTACTCTCTTCAAGGAGTAAATCACCATGAATTACCCCAAACTCGTTGAAATGATACCGACCGAAAAATGGGCGCCACTATCGGGCCAATTAATCGGAGTTATCCTAAACTCAAAGAATGATGCAATGCCCAATACACTGGCAAACGCCATGCTGTTGAAGATGAAAGAAGGCAAAGCAGCCACTAAAGAAGGTCTAGCAGTTATCCTTCAAGCAGCTGTGACGTTAGACGCAGAAAAAACAGTTACTGCATTGGGCGATATGCAATTGTTAAAAATCGCTGAACAAGTAGTTCAGGGAATGTAAGGAGGAAAAAAAATGGCGTTAAAATTTGGTATTGAATTTGTTCCTAAAGACCCATACTGGAAAATAGCTGCCTATGGTATTCTAGCTGAAAATAACGGATTTAACAACATGTGGATAACTGACCACTATAGTAACCGTAACGTATACACAACTCTTACAGCAGCAGCCCTATATACTAATAAAATTGTTTTCGGAACAGGTGTAACTAATCCTTGGATGGTCAACCCTGTTATCACAGCTGAAGCAATTGCCAGTCTTGACGAAATTGCTCCCGGTCGAATGGTCTTAGGTATCGGTGCAGGTGATAAAACTACCCTTGAGCAAGTAGGTATCGAAATGGGTAAACCACTTGCGGCTGTTAAAGAATCAGTAGAGATTTTCCGCAAATTAACTGCAGGCGAATCCGTAGAAATGCAAGGGCAAGTTTTCAAAACAGCAAAAGCCCAATTTAAATTTAAAGTAAAGGGCAAAATCCCTGTCTACATAGGTGCTCAAGGTCCAAAGATGCTTGAGTTAGCCGGAAAAATCGGCGACGGTGTACTTGTTAACGCAAGCCATCCAAGCGATATCGGTTATGCCGTTAAACTCGCAAATGAGGGCGCAAAACAAGTAGGGAAGCAACCTAGCGATATTGATGTAGCTGCTTATACTTCATTTAGCGTTAACGAAGATTTGAAGAAAGCCATAAAAGCTGCCTCCTCAGTAGTCGCTTTCATCGTAGCAGGAAGTCCAGCTGAAGTACTTGAAAGACATGGAATCGAAATGGCTAAAGCCGATGAAATACGAAACGCGTTAAAAGTTGGTGATTTCGGAAAAGCTTTTGGCTCAGTCACACAACAAATGATCGATGTTTTCGCAGTTGCTGGTACGCCTGATATGTGCATCGAACGCATTGCAGAACTTAAGAAAATTGGCATTGGTCAATTCGTCGTCGGTTCTCCAATCGGCTCGAACGTGAAAGTCGCCATCGACCTAATTGGCACAAAAATCCTTCCACACTTCAAAGAATAAACAACTAAAAGGCGCTTTTTATGCGCCTACCTTAATATTTTTAGGCAAGCGAGCCTCCTTTTTCGAGAAAGACTATTATTGCATACCTGTGGTCTTTAGGCGATATATCACATGGCTATCTTCGCGGTTGTTCCAGTAAAGAATCTTGCAATATCAAAAAGGCGGCTTTCTTCAGTCTTCAGCCCAAAAGAGCGTAGTATGCTTACTTTAGCTATGCTTCAAGATGTTTTGAAAGCTTTGCAGCAATCCGTTATTGATGAAATAGTGGTTATCGGTAATGATGACGTAGTTAAGATTACCGCTGACAGGTTTGGAGCATTTTACATAGAGGCCTCTCAGGATGGACTCAATCCTGCTATCGAAGAGGCAATCACCTGGTGCGTAAAGGAACAGGCAGATTGGGTGCTCATTTTGCCTGCAGACATCCCTTTGTTGGCACCCTCTGATGTTAGACAAATTGTTGATTTAGGTGTTTGTGGGTCATCAGTGGTTATTTGTCCTTCTCATGATGGTGGTACAAATGCACTCTTCCAAAGCACGCCGACTATGGTTTCTGCATGTTTTGGGCCAGAAAGCTTTGCTGCTCATGTAGAAGAAGCCCATTGTAAAGGGATTAAAGTTAGGTTCTATAGTTCGTTAAACATTGGTAATGATGTTGATTGCGTAGAAGATTTCAAGAAATTATTGGAAATTAAAAATAATACCTTATGTAGAGAAGTATTAGAACAAATTATTACAAATAATCAAAAAGCTTTTGAATGTCTCAAAGGAGACTCTACAACTTCATAAACCTAATTAAAGAAAAGATTTTGGGAAGAAAAGGATTAAGTGCGGGGTACTCCTACTAAGCGGATTCCTGCACCTTTCATTTTGTATTTGATGTTTGTATAAATCAATACAGCAGTCATTGTTTCTACAACTACTGCGTTTGCAAGTACGCCTGCATCAAAAGCTTCTATGCCTGTTTTTCTAATCATGGCAACAACAGCTTCGCGTGCTTCTTTGTCTCCTCCGCATACTAGAACATCTGTTTCGATTTTTGAATCGAACTTCTCCAGTTGCTCTGGCGAAATATTTTGGAATGCTGCGACAACTTTTGCACCTTCGCCAAAAAATTCTTGGACTTCAGCAGTTATTGAACCTTTTGGGTTCAGTTTTGCGCGGCTTTTTCTTTCGGGGTCAAGAGAGCTTGCGATATTGATTACAATTTTTCCCTGTACTGCGGTCTTAAGATCTTCAAGTATAGGTTTCATGCCATCATAAGGAATTGAAAGTAAGACTACGTCGGCTTTTGCTGCAGCTTCACGGTTGCTATAGCCTTCGACAATATTTATCCCGAATTTTGTGTTAATTATATTTGCGGTATTTTGGGCTTTCATAGCGTCACGTGAACCGATAAGGACACGTACGCCTGCTTTTGCAAATCGTGCGGCTATAGCGCTTCCTTCTGAACCTGTGCCGCCGATTACTGCAAGTGAGAGATTAGGGGTTGACATTTTTTTGGTCTCCTGTTTTCAGTTAGGATGTTTGTATGTTATTATTTGTTTCGGGTCAGACAAAAAATTATGTAAGACTTGTTCACGAATTATTATGTGTGGTTAGGTGAACGGTTTTGGTTAATGCGGGGAAAATAAAGTACGTTTCTGGCGATGAAACTCTACTTGATAAAATAGAACAACTTTGGTTAGGTCTAAATCAGCAGCATTTAGAGTCCTCTCCTGATTTTAAATCATATTACCAAAAATTAACTTTTGAAAATCGTAAGGCATTCTTGTTGCAGAAATCTCAGAATGGTGCGTTATATGTCGAGTTAGCAGAAGATGAATCTGCTGGGCGATTTGTAGGTTATTGCGTTAGTAGTCTTGATAAAAATCGTGTAGGTGGTATCGAGTCTCTGTATGTTGAAGCGGCCTATCGTGGCTTAGGTATTGGTGACGCATTGATAAAATCCTCCCTCGCCTGGATGGATATAAAGGGGGCGGAAACAAAGCTAGTTTCAGTTGCCGCTGGAAATGAGGAGGCCTTCAAATTTTATGCTCGATATGGTTTTCGTCCCAGAAGAACCGTTCTAGAACAAATAAAACAACACTAAACTACATTATTTGTTGATGCTTTCGTATACGATTTAGGTTGATGTCTTTTATCAAATCTCGTGGGGTCCACTTTCTTATTGCAATGAACAGGTAATATGATTTAATTAATTGTGGTAATCTAATTCCAGCTTGTTGTTTTTAAAAGAATCAGAAAACTCCGCGAAGTTAAAGCTGTAATTATTTAAAATCCTGGTTTAGATAATTAAGAATGCGATTAGAATATTTTACGGAAAAATAAATTAGGTCTGATATTACATTGTTTTTGGGTAGTGAAATTTATGAAAGTTGCAGTTGCTGGTAAAGGTGGTGTTGGCAAAACTTTGATTGCTGGTGGTTTGGCAGTGGGTTTTGCACAACGTAATTTGAAAACTATAGCGATTGATGCGGATTCTTCCCCTAATCTAGCCATAACACTAGGATTATCAACAGAGGAAGCCCGTAAGCTTGTTCCGATTTCAGACAATAAGCCCCTCGTAGACTCAAAGACGCAAACCGAGTATTCTGGCGTTTACAAGCTCTCTTTTAGCGTTGATGACATCGTTCGAGATTACTCAGTCAAGACTCCGCTCGGACCTAACCTCATCGTTATGGGTACAGTGCAGTCGATGGGATCCGGTTGTATGTGTGCACCAACTGCCGTTGTCCGAGAACTATTAAGGCACTTGGTTGTAGAACGTCATGAAGCTGTTGTGTTGGATTTAGAGGCTGGTGTGGAGCACATTGGTCGTGGCACCGCAAAAGCTATGGACACATTACTTATTGTAGCCGATTCAAACTTAAAATCTCTCGAAATTGCTAAAAAAATCCGTGATTTTGCAGCAACTGCAGGTATGCAGCACCTCTATCTGATAGGAAATCGAGTTATGAATCAGATACAAGAAGAAGCTATACGCAATTTCGCAACTGCAAACGGATTAGAAGTGCTTGCCCTAATACCATTTGATAATAAAATTACCGAGTCAGACATGCAAGGTGAAACTCCACTTAAAAACAAGGAGTATACTTCAGTTAGAACCATAGATAATATATGCGACCTATTGATAAAGAAAGCACCAGACCATAATTGAGGATGATTTGTATGAAGACACTAGTTACTATTGGACGCGGTGGAACTGGAAAATCAAGTTTTACTACCTTAATGGCAAAAGCATTCATCGAAGCAGGTCAATCACCCCTCCTACTAGTGGACGCAGATCCTGATCAAAACCTAGCGGAAATGCTTGGCATAGATATGAGGGCTCAAGGCAAAGCTACAATGGCTGAACTTATTGTAGACACTTTTATTCAGAAAGGGGGAACCACTACAGGAGTGCCGCCCACTCAACGCATAGAAACTCGACTTCTGAGTGATGGAATGTATGAAAGTAAGGATTTTGACTTCATGTCAGTGGGCACCAAATGGGTTGAGGGTTGTTATTGCATGCCCAATACAGCGCTTAAAGCTGCTTTAGAGTCCGTTACCAAGAACTACAGGTACGTTATAATAGACTCCCCTGCTGGTTTGGAGCATCTAAATAGACGTATAGCCTCTAAGGTTAACGATATATTTGAAATGCTTGATCATTCTAAAAAATCCATTGACCATGCTAAACGGGCATACCGTATCGCCAAAGAAGTTGAAATGGAATTCGACAATTTCTATCTTATAGGAGGTTATCGATTTCCAGCCGAACGCGGTAGTCAAGCAGAAGCTGAACTAGGTTTCAAATATGTTGGTAAAATAGTAGCCGATGAAACTGTGGATGAATATGTGTTAGAGGGAAAATCTCTGCTAGACTTGCCCTCTGATAATCCTGGATATGTCTCAGTTAAAGAAATTCTCAAAAAAGTCGGCTATTTGTAGGCGTTTAATAAATAAACTAAGGTAGCACGAATTAAAATAAATGTGTTACTTAAATATTTTTCCTTTTTATCCCTTTTTCGAACCCATTTTTCATTGATTTTAAACGATTTTACTGGAAAGGTTTAAAGCAATGCAGATTTGGTATTATCTAAACCTTTACTGAGGTTATCTAACTTGACAAACAAAAACCTGCGTGTAAAGATTGATGAATTGAAGACCAACACGGGTCTTGTTAAAAACCTTGACATTTCTATAGGTAAAGTTGTTGATGACTCTTGGACTGAGCCTATGGGTCCAACTCCGATGCCGTCTATAACGGATTTAAGGGATTGGGACTTAAAACTTCTAACCAAATACAAGCCATTCTACATGCCTGATTGTGACCTTTGCTGTTTATGTACGTACGGTAAATGTGACTTGACGGCTGGAAAACGTGGTGCATGCGGGTTAGATATTGCTGCTCAATCATCAAGAATAGTACTTATAGCTTGCAGTATAGGTGCTGCAACACACAATGCACATGCTCGCCATGTTGTTGATCACTTAATTGAAAAATATGGTCGACGCGCCCCTATCGATATAGGCGGTTTAAACGTTAAGATCGAAGCTCCTGTTACAAGGCTCGTAACTGGAATAAGGCCTCAAACACTAGGCGATTTATCTGATGTCTTAGATTATACTGAAACACAAATTACACATCTCTTATCATCCGCACACACTGGCCAGGAAGGTGGTAATTTGGATTTCGAATCAAAAGCTTTCCATGCCGGACGAGTTGACCAAGTAGGCATGGAAGTAGCAGACATCGCTCAAATTTCAGTTTTTGATTTGCCAAAAGCTGACCCTGACGCGCCACTAGTAAAAATGGGTGTTGGATCTGTTGATGCATCAAAAGCCGTTATTTGTGTAATTGGCCATAACGTTGTTCCTTCAGTAGGTATAATCGAATATATGAAGGAAAATAAAGTTGATGACAAAATTGAGGTAGTAGGCCTATGTTGTACCGCAATTGATAACACACGATACTATAACAGAGCAAAAATCGTTGGTCCAATTTCATGGGAAAGACGATTTGTACGTTCTGGTCGCGCCGACCTAGTTGTCATCGACGAACAATGCATTCTAACAGATATTACCGAAGAAGCTAAACGCGCAAAAGCGCCAGTTATTGCGGCTTCAGAAAAAGACTGTATGGGATTTAAGAACCGTACAAATGATCCAGTAGACGAAATAGTGGAAGACTTGGTTACCGGTAAAGTTCCAGGCGTATTGATTCTTGACCCTGAGAAAGTCGGCGAAGTAGCTGTTAAGGTTGTTCAAAAAGTTGCTCCTCTCCGAAAACGATTCACAGTTCTCCCATCAATCGATGAAATTCAAAACCTCGCAAAAACCTGCAAACACTGCAACTTATGCAGACGCTCTTGCCCACAAGATCTGGAAATCTCAGAAGCCTTAACTGCAGCGGCCGAAGGTAACATGTCAAAGCTAGCTGATTTATACGAGGCATGTATAGGTTGTGGAAGATGCGAACAAGCCTGCCCTGTTAAACTCCAAATTCACAGCTTCATACTCAAAGCCGGCGAAAGATTCATGATTGAAGAATCCAACTACTGTCGCGCTGGCAGAGGTGCAGTGCAAGACGTAGAAATCCGAAGCGTAGGTGGACCACTGGTTCTAGGCGAAATTCCGGGCATTCTCGCAGCCGTAGGTTGTGCCAACTATCCAAGTGGCGGTAAAGACGTCTATGACATCTGTAGAGAATTCGCCAAGAGACGCTTCATCGTAGTTACAACTGGATGCTCAGCAATGTCTGCAGGATCTTACAAGAATGAGGAAGGAAAAACTCTATACGAAGAATTCCCTGGTGGCTTCGAAGCAGGTGGCGTAGCTAACATTGGTTCATGTGTTTCAAACTCACACATCGCAGGCGCAGCAATCAAAGTAGCAAGCATCTTCGCTAAACGAAACCTAAGAGGCAATTATGAGGAAATAGCAGACTACATCCACAACCGCATTGGAGCAGTGGGTCTTGCTTGGGGTGCATACTCACAGAAGGCAGCATCAATTGCTGCTGGCTTTTGGAGTCTAGGTGTCCCAGTAATTGTAGGTCCTCACGGAAGCAAATATCGCCGCATGCTCTTGGGTAGAGAAGATAAAGATGAGAACTGGTATAGCATAGATGCGCGTACTGGTGAAAAAGTCTATACAGGTCCAGCTCCTGAACATTTATTCCAGTGTGTAGAAACCAAAGAAGAGGCAATGGTTGCAATAGCAAAGCTGTCAATGAGGCCAAATGATACATGGAAGGGACGCTCAGGTAAACTCTCTCACTACATCGACCTACATAAGAGACTATACGGTGTTACACCTAATGACGTCGATAAATTCATCAGGACAACAGCTGATATTCCAATCACAATGAAAGACGAGATAACAAGTTTCCTGGAAGCAAAAGGCTGGAAAGAAAGAGAAATTCCTGATCCGACAATGCTTCCTAGAATGATTCGTAAAACTAAGGAGTGATAAGACATGTCATGTGAACCTTGGCAATGTGCAGAAATAGCAGCAACAAAAAAAGCAAACCCCATAC
>CAZQTZ010000067.1:0-9733 GCA_964596465.1 uncultured Candidatus Bathyarchaeia archaeon
AAATATAAAAAACAAATTCATTTGAAGTACAAAACTACACTACCTGCTAAAATAGTTAATTAATAAAAATAAAAACAACTTTATCTCATTAATCAGCAACAAACAAAAAATCTACTCTAACAAAAAAACCCAATTTAGATTTTGGAATGTCTAAAGATATATATTTTAACTTATCGTATATTCAAAAGTCTAACCCTGGAGAATCTTTGCTTGCTAAAATGTTTAGAAGTAACAAAGTCATTCGGAGGGCTTCAAGCACTAAAAAAGGTTGACCTAACAGTCAACGAAAATGAAATTGTGGGGCTTGTAGGACCAAACGGGTCTGGAAAATCAACCATGCTCAACCTCATCAGTGGTATATACAAGCCAGATGAAGGTCAGATACTTTTTCAAGGCGAAGACATCTCAAAAAGACCTTCCTATATAATCTGCGCCAAAGGAATAACCAAGACCTCTCAAACAGTTCAATCATTCCCTGACATGACAGCACTCGAAAACGTACTCATCGGGGTATTATTCGCAGAAAAGAAAGACCAGAAAAAAATACATGCGCAGCAAAGAGCGGAGGAACTCTTAGAGTTTGTAGGTCTGCCAAAACAAAAGTTTAACATCCCTGCAAAAAATCTAAATGTGATAGAACTCCGCAGAATTCAACTAGCAAGAGCGATATCTACAAAACCAAAAATGCTTCTATTAGATGAACTCCTGACAGGGTTAACTCCAAAGGAAAGCGACGAAGCAATAGAATTAATTAAACTCATCAATAAACAAGGCGTAACCATACTAATGGTTGAACACATAATGAGAATAATCATGGGTCTATGCAATCGAGTCATAGTTCTCAATCATGGCGAAAAAATCTGTGAAGGTAAACCCGAAGAAGTATGCGAGGACAAAGAAGTTGTTAAAATATACTTAGGCAAAAAATACTCTTTAGATGAGGATTAAAAATGCTGGAAATAGACAAATTATCAGCAGCGTATGGTTTAGTGCAGATTCTCTGGGACGTCTCTTTTAATATTAAGAAGAAAGAAATCGTCAGCATAATCGGCCCAAACGGTTCAGGAAAAACCACCCTAGTGAAAACAATCGCAGGGATAGTTCCAGCAAAAAACGGAACAATCAAATTCAAAAACGAGAATATTGAAAATCTTCGTCCCTTCGAAATCGTAAAAAAAGGTCTAACTATGATTCCTGAAGGCCGCGAAATCTTCCCAAAAATGACTGTGGAAGAAAACCTCTTACTAGGCGCTTACATAATAAACGATAAAAGTAAAGTTAAGGACACAAAAGAAAGGGTCTACCAGATTTTTCCCGTTCTTAAGAAAAAAGAAAAAGCTCTCGCCCAGACCTTAAGTGGAGGAGAACAACAGATGCTAGTAATCTGCAGAAGTTTAATGTGTAATCCAGAACTTCTAATTTTAGATGAACCTTCACTGGGATTGGCACCTATAGTAGTGGAAAAGGTGTTAGACACAGTCGAGAAGATCAACGAAGACGGCGTCACTATCCTTTTAGTTGAACAGAACATCCGTGACTCTTTATCAATTGCTCATCGTGCATATGTGCTCGAGGAAGGCAAAATTATTTTAGAAGGTGAAGGCAGACAACTTCTCAACAGTAATCATATTAAAGAAGTCTATTTAGGCCTCTAACCTGGGGAAATCCGTAATGACTAACAACAGATACTGGAATAAACCAATAGAAACAATGCCTAGAAAAAAACTCCGAGAACTTCAACTTAAAAAATTGAAGGAGCAGGTTAAGCACTGCTATGATCACTCTCCCTTCTATCGCAGAAAATTTAAACAAAACAACCTAACTCCTGAAAGCATAAAGACCTTAGAAGATATACAGAAAATCCCCTATACTGTAAAAAATGACCTACGCGATAACTACCCCTTAGGATTAGTTGCTGTTGACTCTGCAGAAATCGTCGAAATCCATGCATCAAGCGGAACAACTGGTAACCCCGTAATCGGAGCTTACACAAGAGCTGACATGGAAGCTTGGCAGGAACTCATGGCCCGATCAATCTACACAACAGGCGGAAGAAAAGAAGACGTCATACACATCTCCTACGGTTATGGTCTCTTCACAGGCGGTTTAGGTTTTCATTATGGCGCACAAAAAATAGGCGCTGAAATCGTCCCTGCAAGCAGTGGCATGACACAACGACAAATAAAACTCATGAAAGACCTCGGCGTAACCATCCTATGCTGCACACCAAGCTTCGCAGTATACCTTGCCGAGACTATGGTCGCGGAAGGCGTTAACCCAAAAAAGGACCTCAAACTACGCCTTGGACTTTTCGGGGCAGAACCTTGGTCGGAAAGAATCCGCGAACGAATAAACACCGCCCTTGGCATAGAGGCATTTGACATTTACGGATTAACTGAGCTCTCAGGTCCCGGAGTCGCAATAGAATGCCCCGAACATAAAGGCTTGCACGTTTGGGAAGACCACTTCATTCTAGAAACAATCAATCCTGAAACCGGCGAAGTTCTCCCCGAAGGCGAAGAAGGCGAACTCGTTTTTACACCCCTCTCAAAAACAGGTCTTCCACTTCTAAGGTATCGAACCAGAGACCTCTCAGTTGTAGAAACAGACATGTGCCCCTGCATGAGAACCCACTCGCGGATTATGCGGGTAAGCGCCCGTTCTGATGATATGCTGAAAATTAGAGGCGTCAACGTCTTCCCCTCTCAAATCGAATATGTCATAATGGGATTTAGAGAACTAGCAACGCAATACCAAATATTCGTCGATCGCCCCGATGCACTAGACACATTCTCAATAAAAGTTGAATTAACTGAACAAGCCTGCCAAGACAAACAATTAGACCTAACCGCATTTAAACGAAAAATCCAAAGCAAAATTAACAACGTAACTGGACTTAACCCTGATATCGAAATTGTCAAATGTGGTGAAATTCCCCGCACAGAAGGCAAAGCAAAACACGTATTTGACAATCGCATAGGCAAAACCTAAAGGATAACCGTTCAACATGGCTCCAAATATAGCAGTCGATAAGCCCAACAGTTTTTTACTACTTAATGGCGATGAGGCAGTTGCCAGAGGTGCCATCGAAGCTGGAGTTAAAGTTGCGGCGTCTTACCCAGGTACACCCGCAACCGAAATTCTAGATACCCTTGCTGAAGTAGCAAAAACCTGCGGAATCTATGCTGAATGGAGCATAAATGAAATCGTTGCTGTAGAAGTTGCCGCGGGGGCATCAATGACTGGTGTGCGTTCCATTGTTTCAATGAAACATGTAGGTCTAAACGTAGCTGCGGACGCCGTAATGACATTGGCTTACACTGGAATTCTAGGGGGAATGGTCATTGCGGTAAGCGACGATCCTGCAATGCACAGCAGCCAAAACGAACAAGACACCCGATTTTTTGCTCTACACTCAAACTTGCCCTTATTAGATGCGGGTAGCCCACAAGAAGCATACGAAATGACCCGCCAAGCGTTCGAGATAAGCGAAGAACTCAGACTGCCAGTTATAATCCGATTAACAACTCGTGTAGCCCATGGGAAATCCCGTGTACAAATAAAAGAAATCCAAAAGCTTCCACGTAAAGCCGACTTCGACAAAGACGGCTCTAAATGGGTAATGGTCCCTCAAAATGCTCTACGTCAACATAGAATACTATTGAGTCGACTTGAATTAGCACGAAAACAGACAAATGAATCCAAATTCAACACCATTGAAGATAATAAAAAAGAAATCGGTATAATAGGTAGCGGCATCGGTTACTACCACGCACGATCTATCGTCGATACCGCTGAATTTTCATGGTTAAAACTTGGATTCGTATACCCCTTCCCTAAAGAGTTAGTTGAAAAGTTTGCATCCAAAGTCAAAAAAATTATAGTCATTGAAGAATTAAGACCTTATATTGAGGATAATCTCCGCGGATTAAATATAGAAATACTAGGAAAAAGTGAGCTTAGCCTAGAAGAAATAGGCGAATTCAATCCTGATATTATCCGCAATTCTTTTGCAAAGTTAGGCTACTGCGAATCAGCAGAGCCGATAGAAGCATATAACTTGCCTCCAAGACCCCCAGTGCTCTGTCCAGGATGCACTCACCGCGCATTTTATTATGCTCTAAACACCGCTAACCAATTTGTCAGCTGTGATACATCAAAATGTATAGGCTGCGATATATGCGAACTTACCTGTTCATGGGAAAAAGAAAAAACCTTCAATCCTACAAAGTCCCGCATCCGAACCATACGTCTTAATCAAATCTCAAACATGGCATTAACCTGTCGCCTCTGCAAAGACGCACCATGCGTAAAAGCCTGCCCTAAAAATGCTTTAAGTCAATCCATAGAAACAAGAGCAATAACCGTAGACGAAGCAAAATGTGACGGCTGCGGTTGGTGTTTAGAATCCTGTCAGTACGGTTCAATAACATTGCATCCAACTAAACGCAAAGCCTTCGTATGCGATACATGTAATGGCGAGCCAAAATGCGTAAAAATGTGTCCTGAAGGGGCTCTAAAACTTGAAGGCAGATCCAACGATAAAATAGTAACTGGCGACATTGGCTGTTACACTTTAGGCTTCTTAGCCCCCCTGAACACTGTCCAAAGTTGCTTATGTATGGGAGCAGGAATATCCCAAGCCGCTGGCATGGTGCATGCAGGAGTAAAAGAGAAAGTCTTTGCCGTAATCGGCGACTCTACTTTTTTCCACGGTGGTATGCCTGGCCTACTGAACATAGCCTATAACAAAGCCAATGTATGCGTAATCATATTGGATAATCGAATTACAGCCATGACTGGACACCAACCAACACCTGAATCAGGAAAAACAGCCATGGGCGACGACGCAAAAATAATCCAAATCGAAGCAGTTGCAAAAAGCTTAGGTATTGATCAAGTTAAAACTGTAGATCCATACGATCTCAAACAAACCAGTCGGGCAATACGCGAGGTTATGGAATATCAAGGACCATCAGTGATTATTTCACTTCGCTCCTGTCCACTGCGAAGCGATAAAGGTCCTCCTAGACAAGTTCAGGATAACTGCACCGGATGTGGCATGTGCACTTCCGGCTTAGGATGTCCGGCTATTTCCATGAAAGCGAACCGCGCCGAAATTGACCCCACGCTTTGCCACGGATGCGGTGTATGCGAGCAAGTATGCGTATTTAACGCCATAAGGAGTACCTAAAAATGAAATTGGATCTCGTGTTTACAGGAGTAGGCGGACAAGGTGTAGTAGTGCTTAGTGATATTTTCTGTGAAGCCGCGCTAATAGACGGATTTGATGTGGCTAAAGCTGAAATTCATGGAATGGCACAAAGAGGTGGCTCAATCAGTGCATTTGTCAGAATCGGCGACAAAGTTGTAAGCCCGCTGATTGAACGCGGAAAAAGCGATATAATAATGGGCTTCGAAATCCTCGAAACTACAAGAGCTTTAACTATGCTAAAACCTGACGGAACAGTTGTTTTCAACAAAAAATATATCCCCCCCACCAGCACACAAACAGACAAAATCGTTCCCCTCGAAGTCGATGACTTAATAAAATTGATCCAAAAGAAAGCGAAAGCAGTTTACGAAGTTGATGGAACAAGTATAGCCCAAAAATTGGGTAACATGCTAGTAGTTAACACTGTTTTATTAGGAGCCGTCTCAGCATTACCAGAAAATCCTATATCCCAAGATTCTTTTAAGCAAGCCATGACAAATAGGCTTAAGGGTAAATATATTGAGCTAAATCTACAAGCTTTCGCCGCAGGACGAGAAAGCGTGTTGATGGGTTAATTTTATTAACAGAATGCTTTGATATAAAAAGGAAACAAGAGAGGAAACTTTAATGCAAAAGAAAATACTAGCCGCAATTATAACCCTAATAATTATTTTAGTATCAGCTGTTGCAGTTTGGCAGTTTTTGCCCTCTTCATCCCCATCCCCTTCGCCTTCCTCAAGTCCAACCTCAACGCCGACATCAGGTTCTACCCCCTCTCCAGAAGCTCGAAACATTAAAATCGGACTCGTAGCTGGCTACGAAACAGCCATAGGACAAGACATGGACCGAGCAGCACGTTTAGCTGTTGAAGAAATTAACAATGCAGGGGGCGTCTGGGTATCTGAATGGAATGCTCACGTTAACTTTACTTTAGTTGTTGCTGACACGCAAGATGACTCATCAGGGAAAGCAGTAACTCCAGTTTCTAGAGCAGTCACAGATGATAAAGTAGACCTCCTAATCGGCGGATATAGTAGCTCAGGAACACTCGCTGACGAAATGGTCGCAATCAATAATCGCGTTCCATACATAATCACAGGCGCCTCAAACCAGCTAGTAACCCGAAGAGGACCCCAAGGAAACTACGGAGGACTTCCAGCAGGTGACCCACTACGCGTCGAAGACGCCGAAGGCATGAGCTATGTCTTTCACTACTGCACAACCACCTATCACTATAGCAAAACAGTCGTTGACTTCTTTGCTCAACACATGAAGCCCCTATTAGACAGCACATATCCCGCAAGACAAGGCAACCTTAGTTTAGCAATAATTTTCCGCAATGATGCATTCGGAAAAGGCGTCGTGGCAGCAAGCGAATACTGGATACAGAACCAGAACCTACCAATCACGATATCAACAAAAGTAAGCGTTGAACCAAGCGAAACAAACTTCAACACCTACCTCACTTCAATCAAGGCCGCTAAACCAGACGCAGTATACGTAGTCGACAACCCAGACCGAACACCCGAAATAGTTAAATCAGGACAAAACGTCGGACTAAAAACAGTCTATATAGCAGTAGAAAACAATGAAGACCCCGTTTTCTATACTCTAATCGGTAAGAGCGGAGAAGGTCAACTATTAGAATCAAAATTTGCCCCCTATGCTGAACCCTACTTGCCTTTAATCGGGACATATGTGACAAACTACCAAAACAAATACAACATAGTCCCTGGAATGATGGGCGCTGACACATACGATGCGTTCTACATCGCAAAAGATGCTATTGAACGCGCAGGGACAGTAAATAAAGCGGCCGTTAGAACAGCTATCGAACAGACAAACATGGATCAAATGCTAATTCTAACAACAACAGGTAAGATACAATTCAGCACAGGCGAAGATTACCATGAAATTTCGCCAGTGACCTTCATTGAGCAACTCGTCTGGAAATCAAACATAAACGAATGTAGACCTGTAGTTGTTTGGGTTCCACCAAATGTTGTAGGCGTAGGCGCAACAATCAAACAAGCTGATTTTGTTCTGCCCCCTGGATACGAGCCAGGAAGCAGATAAGCCCTATTTTCTTTTTTCTTATACTGAAAATTTGGTACATTTTAAATAGTAAGCACACGAATTTATGAACCAACACCCATCATCAGAGTGTTAAAAGCATGGACCCATCGACAATCCTATCAACCCTCCTATGGGGAGTCGCTATTGGCTGTATCTACATCCTATTAGCCACTGGTTTGAACATAATTTTCGGTGTTATGAAACTAGTGAATTTCGCACACGGTCAACTTCTTATGGTAGGCGCTTTCATCGCCTATTCAGTCACAGTCACAACAGGCTTAAATGCCTACATAGCAATTCTGGTTTCGATGGTAACAGTAGCGGCTCTTGGAATTATTGTGGAACGATATACCTTCCGCAAAGTTCTAGGAACAGATAAGTTAAATGAAATTTTTATCAGCTTAGGTCTAATTTATGTATTTGAAAACGCGGCCATGCTCATATGGGGATATAAAAATCAGCAAATAGTAACACCCTTCAATCGGTTAACCCTTGATTTTTATGGTTTATCAATTCCTTATGATTTGATAGCGGCATTAATAATTGCAGTTGCAATGCTTGGATCAATAACTTTCATAATACAAAAAACTAAAATCGGATTAGCTATGCGGGCTACAAGCCAAAAACGAGAACCCGCTATGCTTATGGGCATAAACATAGATAAAATATACCTGATCACCTTCGCTATAGGCGCAGCTTTAGCGGGCGTAGCCGGAGCGCTTTTTGGCATAATTTACCCCTTCAGCTATAAATCTGGCTCAATGCCAACAATCAAAGCTTTCTCAATAATAATACTCGGAGGACTAGGCAGTATTAAAGGAGCAATAGTAGGCGGCCTTCTTTACGGCATTACTGAGCAGTTCGCAGTTTTATTCTTAGGTGGAATATGGGGTAACGCAATTGCTTTTGTCCTGCTCATAGTCGTTTTGGTAATCAGACCTACAGGACTTTTTGGAGAGAAAGGTGAATAACATGTTAAGCGGCAAAGACTTAACCAAACTGTTTCATTCCAAAAAGTTCTATTTTATGATAATAGCTCTTGCCGTAGCCATAGTACTTCCAATTTTCTGGAATAGTCCCTATGCTATCGATGTTTTGACTCTGACTGTAATTTTCACAATTTATGCTTCCAGTTGGAACCTGCTTGCCTATTCTGGACAAGGCTCTTTGGGTCATGCAGCCTTTTTAGGTATAGGCGGATTTGCCTCTGGACTTGTTGCTGTAGCGCTAGGAATCCCTCCAATAATTACAGTACTAATCGGCGGATTATTCTCCGCAACAATTGGCCTACTTATCGGCTTAGCATGTGTACGACTAAAAGCCTGGTTCCTAGCTATGGTAACCTTCGGTTTCTCAGTAATTATCGAAAGCATATTCAAACAGTTTGACTCAATAACCCACGCCGTAGATGGATTTGCACCCCCGATTCTTGCTTTACGAGGGCTTCCATTCTACTTCATCGCTTTTTCCATAGCAATAATTTCAATAATCATAATTTACCTCACAATGAAATCCAAATGGGGCTTAGCCTTTAAAGCAATTCACGAGAACGAATCCGAAGCAAAAATGACCGGCATCAACACAGCAAAATACAAACTAATCGCCTTCGTGATCAGCACCTTCTTTGCCGGATTAGCAGGATCGCTATATGCTTATTCACTAAACTATGTCGATACATCATTTTTCTCTGCAGAAAATTCCTTCCTGCCCCTAATGATGTGCGTCATCGGCGGATTAGGAACAATAGAAGGCCCTATAATCGGTGCCATAATTCTACAATTTATCAATAACATATTATCTCTGCCTTCAGTAAACGACTTCTTACAAAATTCGCTAGGCTCACTCTTTCCAAACGTAAGCAATGTAGCACCCCCTCTACGCTTTCTCACAATAGGCATATTTCTAATTTTAATAGTAATATTTGCTCCCAAAGGGCTATCTGACATATTCCGAAAAATCTACAAGCGAATCCTACCAAAAATCAAGAGCGTGCAAAAAACATGAAAGGAATAGACTACTTCAGAGAACTATTAGGGATTAAAATATTGGAAGTCAAAGATGGATATGCCAAATTAACCATGAAAATTAAAAAGGAGCATACTAATGGTCTTGATTTTACTCATGGAGGGGTAATTTTCTCCTTCGCGGATTGTGCTTTTGCAGAGGCATCGAACTTCGGGGACAATGTAGCGATGGCCGTTCAAGTCAGCATCAACTTTCTTAGACCCACTAAAGAAGGAGATATACTAACGGCGGAAGCCAATCGGGTCTCAGAAGGAAAAACCTTCGGATTATATCAAATAACTGTCCGCAAAGAAGATAAGCCTATAGCGCTTTTTTCAGGTCTCGCATATAAACAACAGTAACCTATTCGTGAAAAATCCCAAATGAAAAATTATTAAATTGAAAAAACGCTTCAAAAAATACTAAAGAAAAAACTCA
>CAZQTZ010000068.1:0-9615 GCA_964596465.1 uncultured Candidatus Bathyarchaeia archaeon
TCTTAGCTACAACTTTAGAAGAGAAACAAAATTGTCTGAATAAGTTTTACAATTTGCAAAAAAATATTCAACGTACTTCATGGTTAGATTGGATTCTTTTATCCTCAGATTCCTTTGTGACGCGGGAAAATGGTCGTTTAAGGTCAGTGATTGCAGGATATTATTGGTTCGAAAGTTGGAGCAGAGACACATTGATTTCTTTACCAGGTTTAATGCTTGTTACTGGTAGATTTTATGATGCAAAATCAGTTCTGCTTAACTATATTAGTTATTGCAGAAAAGGTTTGATACCTAATCTGATAATTGATGCTTCTGGTCAGCCTGTGTATAATACTGTGGATGCCACTCTTTGGTATGTTAATGCGGTTTTACAATACTTAAAATATACAGCAGACTTTAATTTCGTTAAAGAATTTCTCTGGAAAAGTCTTAAAGATATTGCTGAAAAACATGAACTCGGAACAGATTTTGGCATCAGAATGGATTCTGATGGATTGCTATCTCATGGTCCGCAGCTTACTTGGATGGATGCTGGCGTAGCCGGAGAGGCAATCACCCCTCGCGCCGGAAAAGCTGTTGAAATTCAAGCGTTATGGTATAATGCATTAAGAATTCTGGCTTTATTAGCTAATAAATTCGGTGAGAAAAATCTGGCCGATAAATATCTTGATATGGCTGAAAAAGCAAAAATAAGTTTTAATGAAAAGTTCTGGAATTCTCAAAACAATTGTCTTTTTGACGTCGTTGAATCTTCTAAGACTGATTCATCTCTGCGTCCTAACCAGATTTTTGCAATTTCTTTGGATTTCATGCCATTAGATGCCAATAAAAGCCAAAGAGTTATCGATTTTATTCAAAAAGAACTGTTAACAATTTGCGGTTTGCGTACATTATCACCAAACGATCCTCATTACAAAAGCAAATACAAAGGAAATATGATTGAGAGAGATCAAGCGTACCATAATGGGGTAGTTTGGCCCTGGCTTTTAGGTCCATTTGTAACGGGCTTTCTAAAAGTAAAGCAGTTAGCTAATTCAGATGCGCATTTAGCAATGCAGACTGTTATTCAGGGGCTTTTTGAGCGGCAAATTTACGAGGGTGGTTTAGGAACAGTAAATGAACTCTTTGATAGCGATTTTCCTCATAAACCTCGAGGTTGTATTTCGCAATCTTGGAGTATAGCTGAGCCATTACGCGCTTACATTGAAGATGTACTTCAAATTAGGCCCCAATATGAAAAGGAGATTCTGAGACTTAGTCTTTAAGGATTTTTTTAAGCTCTGAGGCAGCTGTTTCTGGTTTGATAGTATTTATGTACATACCTGTACTTTTTTCGAAGCCTGCCCAGATAGATAGTTTTGGGTAAACCTCAAGGTGCCAGTGGTAATAATTTTTTGTTTCTATATTAAGTGATAAATGAAAACCAAAGTTGTATGGGGGATCATTGATTAGATCTTTAAGCGCTTTAAAGGCTTTTTTTAGGGTTTTTGCTAAAGCTTCCTTTTCTGATTGTGTTATATCTAGAAAGTTTATTGAGTGTCTTTTAGGTAATACCCAAAATTCCATAGGATATATACTAGCATAAGGTGCGATTACCACAAAATGGTCATTATTAATAATTGAGCGGGGACTTTCGTTTTCTCTCCTGATTATATCGCAGAAGGGACATTGTTTGTGCATCTCCCAATAGTTCTTGCTTGCGTCTAATTCGTTGCTAATATTTGTTGGAATAAACGGGGTTGTGATTATTTGGCTATGTGTATGCGATTGTGATGCTCCCGCTTCTAAACCGTGATTACGGAAGATTTGAACATGTTTTACATAATCTTTTTTTGACAGTACCTCTAATCGGTCTTTGTACGCGTTGATTACGTGTATGATCTGAGGAATCTCTGCATTTGAAAAATGATCCTTATGATTCGGAGACTCGATAATAACTTCATGATAGCCAATCGCGTATCCATCACTCTCCCCTCTTAGTATTTCGATTTCTTTATTAGAATCTTTTTTAGGTGTAAAGGCAGGGTAGAGATTAGGTATAATCCGTATAAGCCAATCTTTATGACGAAAATCACCATCATCTTTATCTTTTTTTATTCCACCATTAGGATTAACTAAATAGATGAGAGTTGCTGGGGGTGTTTTATGCTCATTTCCAGGGCATAAAGGACAATTAGTCGGATTTTGAGTTTGAGGCACTTTCTGTTTAACAAAATCCATTGGTCTACGTGCTCTCTCCGTGGCAATAACAACCCAGCGGTTTAAAAGATAATCTTTTCTCAACTCATTATATTGTATAACTGCGTCCATACTATCGTAAAAACGCTATAGCAACATTTTAGGGTTTTCTCAGATTTCTAAGTAAAAACTGTCTAATACAAGTTTATAACCAGAAGGGTTTTCCTATTAGAAATTCTGTTAGGAACTTTGCAAAGTCCTTATTCTCCAAATAGACAGAGTTAATTTCTTTTCCTTCTAGAATTTCGATTTTTCTATTTAATGCCTTAGAAATCAGTTCTGGGATGCCTATGTCTTTGCCTCCGGCTTTAAGTCTGGCTCGTAGTAATTCTTTGACGTTATTATTCTTTCGTGGTATCTGCACTATCCATCTATTATCTTCTATGTATGGTCCTGAAATAACCATCTTGTTATCAATGTATTTTGAAAGGAATTTCTCGCATTCTTTTTCATGCTCTAATGGCGGTCCTAGGTGTTTTTTAGTAAGCGGCAAAAGTGTTTGCTCAATTTCAAATACTAAAATTGTACATCCTTTTTCTTCTTCGTTCCAAGCGGCATCTCTCAGAATAATAAAATCATTAAGTTCAATAAATTTACGAAGGTTACGTTTTGTTCTATATATTTGCCCCCACAAGACATCAGGAACCGCCTTTACTCCATTAAGTATTAGAAAAATAATCGAAGAATCGGTTTTTTCTATTTTCAGTTTCAGTTCATCCGAAGAAAATGGTATAATTGCTGGAGGGTAAAAGAATTCTGTTTTAGGTTTTTTTAGGAATTCTCTGGCGGCTGCTATAAATATATGGAGTTTTTCAGATTGAACGGCGGCCGCCACATTTCTTGCTTTATCTACGGGATCAATTATTACTAGTGGTTCAGGAAAAAGTAAATCAATTTCTCTTGCTCTTCCCTCATAATATTTTTCGATGTCTATAACCCTTTTTTGCGTATGTTGTGTAAAAGCTTGGATAGTTGCAATAAACGATCCAAAATGAAGAATGAGTAATTCACAGAGGTATCCGCTAAATCCTCCTACTTTTATCTCTGCGCCATATACGTTGATTCCTTTCATGAATTTTTTTAAGAGTCTGACTTCATTATGCATTTTTTTCTTCATGCGTTCATTTATGTAATCTGTATGAAATGGGGTGCGGTCTGTAGCGCTTAGCCACTTTCCTAATGTAGTAGAATAGCAGGGTACAATGTTTAGGCGGATTCCGTCTAAATAAGATTCTAAGTAAGGATGTTCGGCAAAGCGTTCGATTTGTTTTAAACCTTCAGTGGCTTTTCTTGCAACTTTAAGTCCAATTTCATCCAAGTTTTTCCGGGGTATTGTCGCAGGTAAACGCATAAAGATATCAATATCTGGATCTCCACTAAGCCAGGTGTTTTTTGCTAAGGAGCCTTCTATTCTTACTATCGCCTCAACTTCTGCCTCTTCACATGAAGAAGAAACTTTTAATTCTAAAGATTTAGCTACTTTTTCCATTTTTTCTTTTTCTTTCTCGTTAGGAACTATTTTTTTTAGAACTTCTTGGATTATTCTGGCACTTTCTTGTTGCATCTTCGTAGCCTGTACTATACTAAGGCCAGTACTCTTTAAGAGTTGAGTAATTTGGTCCTTGCGGAGTTAATATGCTGCGTTTTAACCGCAAGCAATTAGCATTTACTAATCCGAAATCGAATTGCGCATTTTTCTGGATACAACCGACTAATTGGGATCTATTAAATGCTGAACGAACACGGGCGATTGTTAAATGTGGACTAAATCCTTTTGCGTCGGGTGTGAATCCTAATCGTCGCAAGTTAGGTTCCAATTGACTAAAAACGCTTTGCAGTGGAGTTGTTCCCTCTGTTATTCCTGCCCACACTACACGCGGATAACTAAGGCTTGGAAAAACGCCCATGCCAAAAATTTTAACTATGAATGGTTTAAATTGGATTTTTTTCATCTCTTCAAAAATGTTATCAGCCATTTTAAGTGAGATGTCGCCGAGAAAACGAATTGTCATGTGAATATTATCTGGCTCTACTAGTTTTAAATCGGCGCCAGTTTGCGCTAATAGTTTTTGTGCATCTATAAGTTTTTTCTTTAACTCATTATTGTCAATATCAAAGGCTAAAAAAGCTCTTACTAGTTCGGACATTGCAGATTATCCTCAGTTACTTTCTGCAATTTCCCCTTCATAAATCCTTTTTAATTTACAACGAAGAAATAGTTCTTCGTATACCTTTCTAGTTTTCTCTTTTTGTTTTTTTTATCTTCTCAAAATACCTAAAATATTTAAGAACTGTCATGCCTCTTGAAGTGACGGTGTATTTTATTTCGTTATTAATTAGTTGTTTTTGTTCAATCAAGCCTTGCTGGGTCAGAAAATCTAAGGCATAACTGTGTTCTCTTATTATTATAACACCTTTTTCTTCATAGATTGCTTTTTGTTTAAATCTTGTTGATTTAGCAACCATGGCTAATAAGTCAACGTATGCTTCGAGTTTTGTTTTTTCTGAAAATAGGCTAGTTTTTGATGTATACCCAAATGTGGTTAATTGATTTGAATTTATTCCTGGACTTTTTTCAGGTAAATAACTTACCATTTTTCCCTCTCCTTTCTCTGCCTTCTTTATAGCGTGTCTTTGTTGTGCTATTGTGTATCCGAAATTTGCGGTTTTTTGAACATCGCCGAGTTTTTATAGCTCTTGAGTTCAGATTCGGAATTCAACTTTGACACTACGCAGTTAAGAATTAATAGTTCCTGCTTATAGTAGTTGTGTGAGTGTGTTATCACACTCACAGTTAATTATCCATAAAACTTGCCTTAACATGAATATGGGGACCGTATGGATGAGTAGACCCGGCTATTCTATATTAATAGTGGATGATGATGATTCAATCAGAGATACTTTATCCGCAATATTACGTACAAACGGTTATCGGCCAACAGGAGCAGCAAGCGGAACAGAAGCTATTAGTAAAACTAAACATCATGCGTTTGATCTTTTTCTAATCGACATCAAACTTCCTGATATGGAAGGTACTCAATTACTTGCACACTTTCAGAAGACCAATCCTGAAGCGATAAAGATGATAATTACTGGCCAACCTTCTTTTGAAAATGCTTCTAAAGCGCTCAATATCGGCGCTGATTCATATTTTACCAAACCCTTTGAGCCTCAAATTATGTTAGAGGCGATAAAATCAAAACTGCTGGAACGTGAACGTAAAGAAAGAATTACTGGAAAAAAGCTGGAAGAATGGGTTAGACTACGAATAAGTAAGACTCAATCCAATGAATATGACAAATTTGCAGAAGAAGCAGCTACAACATTTACAGTTTTTGGCTTAAGTAAGACACAAGCAAAAATTTATTTAGCATTAAACGCACTCGGCGTAGCTTCTGCTTCAGAAGTTGCAGCTTTATCAAAAGTACGTAGAGAAGAAGTATATCGGACTTTACCTGAATTAGAGAAACGTGGCTTAATCACAAGCAAATTAGGTTCACCTAGACGATTTGTCGCAACCGAACCCAAAACAGTGCTAAAAATTCTAGTGAAATCAAAAATTGAGGGGATGAAAAAGGAAGTTGCGGTTCTACGTCAAAAAAGAAACGAATTGGTCGCCAGACTTGAAAGTACCTCTTTTGGAGTAGATGAAGAAAACTCAATTGAAGCGATTTTTCAGCAAGATAATGTCCAAATGCGACTTCAACAAATAATTAAAAAAACAACAAGTACTTTAAAAGTAGTTAGCTCAATTGAGGAAACCCGAATAACTCTGCTTGATTCAATTAGCAAATTTCTAAGTAACAAATCCTCCGTGATTAGTGCACAAATTGTCTTCGATGAAGTTACACCTGAGGATGATGAAATCGGCACTACTGATAACACTAACATAAAACAATTCAGTTCATTATCCTCCGACGCGAATGAAACGGTTGCTTTACGCCAGATACCCAAGCTACCCTTCAATTTAATCTTAATAGATAATGTCGAAGCGATTTGGGGCGATTTTCAATCTGATGAACCTAATCAGAAAGTATTGTGGACAAATGATCCAATACAGGTTGATATTCTAAAAAGAGCTTTCGAGGCACTTTGGCAGGAAGGACGACCGATTTAATTTAAATCAATTTAGGCAAATTTTTCCATTTTTGGAATTAATTAGATAATTGTTCCTTCCCTCTTTATTTTTCTTTGGAATAGTAATGACGAACTTTACACCTTTTTCTGGTTCCCCTATTTCTTGAATGCTCCAGCCGTAAATGTCAATCATTTTTTTTGAAAAGTATAATCCGTAACCTGTACTCGTCCCAGTGCTGAAGCCTGCTTCATAGAGATGCTTTTTATTTTCAGTAGATATGCCGACTCCATCATCATCATATTTTATCTTAAGTGTTCCTGAATTATTTTCTTCATAGTAAACGTTGATGGTTGTTGCTTTTATGCTATGCTTAATCGTGTTGTCTATTAGGTTGTAAAAAAGTTGTCTTAAAAACGAATCTGCCAAAACTGTTAATCCATAGCAGTTATTATTTATTCCAAAATTTAATTCTGGAAATTGAGCTGTTGCTTCATCAAATAATTTCCCAACATTAAGTAAAACTAGCTCTTCAACACCTGCTTGTTCATATATTTTCGTGAATTCCAATATCTTGTTGATTTCTTTGACTGCTCCGTCAATTTTGTCAATTTTTTCGATAATCTCCGGTTGTTGCGTACAAGTTTTTTTAAGAATAAATGAATTGCCTACTATTACACTGAGCTTATTTCGGATATCATGTCTAGTTAAACCTCCTACGACCATTAGTTTTTCATTCATGATTTCGAGGTTTGTTTTACTTCTTCTTAATTCATCTTCAGATTTTTTCCGATCAGTAATATCTCTAAAAACCAGAACAACACCTGTAATTTTGCCCAGTTCATCTTTTATTGGCGCTCCGCTATCGTCGATTGGTATTTCTACGCCATCTTTACGAATAAGTAGTGTATGGTTCGCTAATCCAACAATCATGTTTGATTTAAGTATCTTATCAACTGGATTCTCGATTTCTTTATGGGTGAATTCGTTGATAATTCTAAAAAATTGCGATAGAGCTTTGTTTTCTGCTTCTGAAAGTTCCCAACCTGTTAATTTTTCTGCTATCTTGTTCATAAAAGTTATTTTTCCATTAACATCTGTTGCTATTACTGCATCTCCTATGCTAGATAATGTCGTTGCCCATCTTTCTTCTTTTTCTGCTATCGTATATAGTGAGTTTCGAAGTGCTATTTCCTTCTCCTTGTTTTGGCTTATATCGACAAATATTGTGGCGAATTTGTCTTTTGATGGTGAAAAAACGTTAATGCTAAAGTATTTTTTCATGGGGTTAAAATATGTTTCAAATCGTTGATATTGTCCGGTTATAGCGGTTTTTGCGTATATATCCAAATACGGCGCTTCGGTTTCTCCATAAAGCTCTGTTGCCTTCTTTCCTACGGCCTTTTCCTTCTTTATTCCAATAATTGATTCAAAGGATGGATTAACGTCTAAAATGATGTAATCCTTAGGTTTTCCCTGGTTGTCATAAAGAATTTCATGAACTGCAATTCCTTCTTTAGTTGAGGCGAATAGTTCATGATACCTTTTTTCACTTTCTTTAAGTAGATATTGGGCTTTTACATATTCTGCAGCTTGTTTTATGCTGTTTGATAATTCTGCATAGACAGTCTCGGTGTCGCCATGTTTATTGATGTATCTAAACGCGCCTAAATTTAGCGCCTTTATTACAACTTCTTCTTTGCCTTTTCCAGTAAAAATTATGAATGGAATCTCTTGATTTTCATTTTTAAATCTCCGCAAGAATTGAAGGCCGTCTTCATTAGGCATTTCATAATCCGAAACAATAACATGATATGTCTGTTTTCTTAACTTAGCAAATGCTTCTTCAACCGATAAGGTGCTGTCAACTTCGATTCGTCCATCTGATTCTAAAATTCTTTTTGTAATTTCTAAAAAACAGTTATCATTATCAACATGTAGTACTCTCAAATGTGATTGGAGGTAAAAATTCATTTTATCTAGTTCAATATGACTATTTTCGCTATCTTTCACAATTTGCCTCCAAACCTGTTTTTTACTATCCATAATGGAGCGAATAATTTATAGAATTTGTGTATACCTTCAACAATAAAGCTCGGGTATGTGAACTCATAAAACGGAATTCATAACAGAAATTTTTTTAATTTTCTAAGACTATTTGTTGCGAATGCTTTTTAATTCTGAATGTTGCTATGGTAAAAAGTAAGATTGGTGCTTATATTGAATACTAATAAATTAATAATGGGCTTAACTGGAATGCCTGGCGCAGGAAAGTCCTCCGTGGTAAAATTAGTTCAAAAAGCAGGATTTGATGTTGTAAGTATGGGAGATGTCATACGTGAAGAGACAACAAAAAGAGGTTTTGAACTCAATCCACAAAACGTTGGGAAAGTTATGCTAGAACTTAGAGCAACAGGCGGAGATAATGTAGTTGCCGAAAAATGTGTCCCAAAAATATTATCAAAAAAGAACTCTAAAATAGTCATTGATGGCTTACGCAGTTATGCTGAAGCAGAAGTTTTTCAGAAACATTTCGCTCATTTTATATTAGTAACTGTTCATGCCTCCCCAAAGATACGTTTTGCTCGCCTATCCGAGAGAGGTCGGAGCGATGACCCAAAAACTTGGGAGGTTTTTCATGAGCGCGATATGCGAGAGTTGAACGTTGGCATAGGAAAAGCGATTGCCTTAGCAGAGTATATTATAATAAATGATGCCAGTATAGCTACTCTTAATTATAGATCAAAGACCCTTTTGCGGAGAGTTGAGAAAAACGCAAATAACAACCCGAATTGAAACCGACATAAATCCTACTGAAGCCGAAGAAAAAGTAAAAAAAGCCCTATTCAACATGTTTGGAGATTTAGCTATAGAAATAAAACCTCTTCAAAGAGGCAGTGTGATATCAGCTAAAGTAAATGGACAAGATTCTCTTAGCACTCTACGTAATGTATTGGCTAGAGATAGGATTCGCGATGCCGCTCGTAAAGCACTACAAAACGGAATAAGAAGCGATTCAATAACCTTCTATTTGAATAAACAGGTTGCGTTTGCAGGTCATGCTTCCTTCTCCGAGAAAGAAGCTGAATCACCTCTCGGACCAATTAAAGTCATTATCGAATGTGAAAACCCTGTCGAACTAATCAATTGGCTTGCTCCCCGAGTCAAGAAACCTTGAGTGTGTATTTATGGCAGGCAAAGCTACCATAACTCACCGAGGCGCCGTATTATTAGGTAACTCTGTTGCCTGCGATGCTTATCATGAGAATCGCCCTTTGCGGATAGTTACGCATGCTCACGCT
>CAZQTZ010000069.1:0-4688 GCA_964596465.1 uncultured Candidatus Bathyarchaeia archaeon
TATGGATTGGCAATGCATAAATGAAATTCAAACTACCCTCTCTACATTATTTGCTAAACAAGAGTAATTTGTTGTTGATTCTAAAAATTCTCGTAATTCTTTTCGCTGTTATGGTAATATTCCTAAATAATTTTATTATTGCTTTTACTAGCGCCTTAACTAACCAATTTACGACGTATGTTTTTCTTCTTCCACTTGTTTTCTTATTTCTAATTTATCACAAGCACAAAATGTTGCTTGCTGTATCTGAATTCAATAGAGGAAACTTGCATAGGCGAATAAGATACTTGCCTGCTCTTTCAGGGTTAATTCTGATTTTTATGGCATTATTAATTAACTGGTATGTGTTTTGGCTGTCCACACCCTTTGAATCCTACATTATTACTTTTCCCTTAGTCATAATCGGCTTAATTTTATTCCTATTTAGTTACGAGACATTAAAGCAATTAATTTTTCCATTACTCTTTTTGTTTATTATACTGCCCTCTCAATCAACTATGTTCTATAACCTAGGCGACAATTTATCAAATATAACTTCAGGTATATCCAGCTTCATTGCAACTCTTATTGGTGTTCCAATAACAGTAATCAATGAGAATGGAAATTCCATAATAACTATCAATAATAATGCTACTTTACTGCAATTCAATGTTGGTTTAATTTATTCAGGGCTCATTAGTTTAATATGTATAGGGATTATAGCGATTCTGATAGCTTATCTGAGTCGAGATAAAATCTGGAAAAAAGCCGCTTTTGTTACTATCAGCATCTTTTTGGCTTTTCTGCTAAATATTTTGCTGTTGACTATTCTACTGGTAGCAGGAAATGGTCAAGGTGCCGACTTTCCTTTGAATAATTTCTTTTATGCTGGTGAATTGATACTTATCGTTATTGGAATTGGATTATTTATTTTAACTAATAAGAAATTGCTTAAGGCTAAAATATTTTTAACAAAAAAAGATAATCATGTTCATTATTCTTCTAACCCTGATCAGAATACTCCTTTCTGTTTCATTTGCGCTAAAATTTTAAATCACTTAAACAAAGGATTAAACAAATTAGACTTATTAAAAATATTAAGCATATTTATTATTTCACTATTTGTTTTATCTATTCAGATGCCAATTTTCACATTAACTAGAAGTCCCGCTTCTGTCGAATATTACAACTTAAATGGGTATCAGACAAGCGCAGCTATCTTACCTCCTCTTGAAGGTCATAATCTTCAGTTTATGAGTCGCAATTCTGAATTTGAGCAAAGAACAAATGTTGAGATGGCTCTATCTTTTTCATATAATTCTGCAAATAAATCAGTAGCTCCGATATGGGTATCTGTTGATATAGCCTCAACTCGTTCTTCGCTTTATAAATGGGAAATATTAGTTTCACAGAATGATTCAAATTCCAGGGTTGCCCAAATAGAATTAAGTGATATTCAGATTAGTGATGATCCTAATATTGTAGGCCGCTATTTTGTTTTCGAATATACAAATATCAATTTGACACAAGCAATTATTTATTGGTACGATTCAGCAATTTTTACTACCAATTCTTCACTAAAAAATAAGTATGTCCAGGTTAGTGTGATTGGATATCCTGATGATTTGACTCAGCTTTCACAGATAAAAGATGAGCTTCTTAATCTTGCTAAATTAACAATCAATTATTGGGAACCAATAAAATTAGGTTCATCAATAAGCTCTTCTGTTTCCCAAAATGGACTTCATTTTGCGGTAATAATTCTTAGTTTTCTCTTATTAATTGTGGTTTATTATCACTTAGAGATTATTAAAGTAAAAAGAGCCTATAAAAAAATGTATTCAAGGCTCTCCCTTCCCAATAAAATATTATTAGATATCCTTGAAGACGCAAGAAAACAGAAAATTTTTGGTTTAGAAAGCATCGCAGAAGTATACAATCGAACAACTAAGCAAATAATTTCTGTAGAAGAGTTTATGCAAGTAATAAACAGCTTAAGAAAAACTGGTATATTACAAGCCCAAATAATCAATAAGGATGAAGAACCAATATGTGTCTGGAAAACATTTTTCTCTAATCCAGCACCTTTTATGAAAAATATCGATTTCGGTTTAATAAAAAACATCAAGTTTGAGGGAAGACCATGAGCATGAATCTTTCATTGAAATCTAAAGCCACAATCATTCTGTTCGGAATAATAATAATTTTGAGCATAAGTTCATTGTTTGTATTTAATCTTTTAGACGCAGTTATCCACCATGACCTTTACTTATATGGGCTTCAATTCAGCATAAATTGGGCTGAACCATACTATGCAAATTCCTCTCTTTTTAAGGTCTCCATGACCATAACGATTATAGCAGCTGCTTTATGCATAATGTTTTTCGTTAATCAAATACGAAAAAATAACGGCTTGCATAAACTATTATGCTATTTTCTACTTATAATGGTAGTAGTATTAGGCATTTTTGAATCATACACTATGATGCGTATAGATTATATCATAAATCATGATCTTTACTCATATAATTTAGTTTTTGATTATAATTGGGCCGCGCCATATTGGTTCAATATTCGTTTGATTTTTGTACTAATCGGGTTTGTATGCTTACTTTCGCTCTTATCAATAATTTTTGTTTATTTTAGCAGTTCTAAAAATAATGCCTACGTTTCTACAGTAAAGTTAACGTGCTTTTCGTTAATTTCGACCGGAATTATTGCGCTTGCGCTATCAATATTATTCGATTTATCAACTTTAGTGTTTGTAGGCTTAGGTTTGTTACTTTGGGGATTTTTGTTCTTATATGTGCGAACAACAGAATATGTCAAGAAGCCCCTTCTAGATATAGCGGTATTTTCTCGTCAGTTAACAATCGAACGAATCCTGACAGAATTAGATTATAAAGGCGATGCGCTTTATCTACCTCCAAGATATTCCAAAAAACCTGAAGAACAAAGACTGTTTGTTTCTAAAGAAAAAGGCACCATAATTCCAACACCTGAGCAAATATTATCTCAAGGTGATCGCTTTTTTATTGAAAGCCCTCCTGGCCTTCTGCTGATACCCACGGGAATAGAGTTCATCAAACTTTTTGAGAAAAGAATTGAGATGAGTCTCTTAATGACTGATGCAGATTTCTTAAAAACTATTTTGCCTAGAATATTGATTGATGATTTAGAAGTTGTGAAGGATTTCAAGATAGGCTTTATAGATAGCCGTATTACAGTCAAAATTTCAGGATCTAAGTATTCGTTTTCTGATTTAAACGATGATTATCATAATATGAAGAATGTTGATGTTCCAATCATTAGCGCAATAGCTTGCGCAATTTCTAAGGTAATGGGTGATTGCGTTATTGTTGAAGATCAGCAAATAATAAAAAAAGGCGAAGAGATAACTGTTACTTTTCTGAGAATAAGCAGTGCTGGGGAAAAGATATCATGACTTTTCCGATGAGCTTCTGGGATCTTTGTCTATTTCTTTTTGTTATTTCATTTATCTTACTTGTTACTTTGGAGCTTATCTCTTCTTATCTAGGAAAAAAAGCTCTGCTTATCAGTATGAAAAAATTTAAGAATGCTGCAATTGCCGTTTTTATTGTATTTTTGGCAGCGATTATTTTACGTGTTATTACTAGTTTAGGTTTAATCTGATTTTTTGATGACGATATTCTAATTTTTAAAGAAGAGCTTTTATTGTTGTCCCTGTTCTTTCAATTTCTTAGATTTTCGATGGTACAGATTTTTTTAATTCCTATTTTAGTTCTTCTTTTTTTGCTATTTGTTATATTTATTGTTAGACCAAAAAGCACTTATATAACAACAATACTTTAGTGTATTAAGACTTAATATATGACAGTAGTCTAGGTGCCGAGCTAAGTTGGGAGGGATAGGTGTGCAATCAAAAATATTGAGCGTGGTAATAATCATTGCTTTAATTATGACTGCCTATTCTTCAATATCCCTCGGAAAAGGTCTTTTTACCGCTTCTGTATCTATTCAATCATCAGGCGCTATTATTACGTACTCACCTCTTCCGTCTAACATTGCAGTAAATCTGTATCCGTCTTCATCTTATGACAGTTTAGAAACTGATGAAGTATTAGCTGATCTGGCTTCAGGTGTTCCGGGCATTAACAACGTCGATATTGACGTTTGGGTTACTAGTTCTGGAAATACGGTTAATCCAACTACAAGTGGCATATCAGCTAAAACTCATGTAATAAACCAACTTAAAGCATCAGGTTACACTGTTACTCTAAGAATGCGTCATGCTAGCCAGAACACCTTTACGCCATCTGATGCTTCTATATGGTTTGTTAATTATGCTACGGCCGCTCGATATTGGGCTTCTTACGCTGAGAATCTGGGTGTAGACTTTTTCATAATAGGAACGGAATTTACCGCTTTAGAAAAAACATCGAATATCAATTATTGGAATAACGTAATTTCGTCTGTCAGAGCCGTCTTTAGTGGAGAGGTATCATATGAAACCAATTATTGGTACTATAGGACCGGTACCGACAACAGCATGGCTCAAAAGAAAGCACAAACATGGTTTAGCAACCTTGACTTCATCACTGTTTCTGCATATTGGAAAGTGGCAACCAACAATTCGCCTACTGTCTCGCAGTTAGTTAATAACTGGCGTAACTATGTTGGTGGTTCAATGCTTGGTGATGATTTAAAAGAAGATCATCTTCATGAAC
>CAZQTZ010000069.1:4698-6091 GCA_964596465.1 uncultured Candidatus Bathyarchaeia archaeon
AACAAGCCTCTATGGCTAGCAATAGGTATATGCTCTGCAGATGGTGCTTGCATGACTCCATATGCCTTTGGAACAGCTTATGATTCAGTTGGCGTAGATTTACAGGAGCAAGCCGATTATTATGAAGCTTTCTTCCGAGTCTTTAATGGAACAAGCTGGGTCACGGGTTATATATTTGACGGCAGTTGGATGACTGATGCGGACTTAAAAGATAGCATAAATCAGAAAAACTTTAGTGTACAGGGTAAACCCGCTCAAGATATTATCGCCGATTACACGTCTTACCCCTAATAGATGGATATTGGAAGATTGTTTAAGGCTCTATTTTTTTACTTTATTATGCCTGTTATTTTTATATTAAAAATGTTTACTGGTTCAAGCGTTTAATGATTAAGGAAAATTAGTTATTGGTTAAAAAAAAATTTAAATAGAAAACATCTGTGGCTGAGCGCGTTTTCTCACATTTATTTTATTTAGTAAGTTGTTTAAGGGTAATGAGCTGTACTTAGGGTCGAATCAAAATTTGTTGTGCTTTTTAGCTGTGGGCTCGTTTTTCTTTATTATGGCTTAAGTGGACGCTTATGTCATGTGTCTTCTTATTCCAGTTCTAGGAAGAACACTTATTAATCAAGACGGCAGAGTCAATGGTATCTTAAGAATGAGGTTAAGCTTTAAGGGGCAATACCTAATGAAAAATAAAATAGTATCTGCAACAATTGTTTCAATGATGGCTTTATTATTCCTAATATTTGTTAGCCAAGTTGCCATCACTAATGCTAGTCCACTTATTCTGCCTGATTCTCCGGTAACAATTGAGGTAAAAGATGGTACCACTTCTTACTTTGAAACAAAATTAACTGATGTACTTCCGGGATATAGTGTAATTAATGCACAAACATATCCGGGGTGGTGTATTGACAGAACTGCTGACATGCTGCGAAGTCCCGCAACTCATAGTGTACAGTTATACTCAAGTCTGAATCCTCCCAGTTCAATGGCAGGCGAGAAATGGGACATAGTAAATTATTTAATTAATCATAAGTCAGGAACCGCAGTTGACATGCAAGAAGCAATATGGCACTTTGTCAATATGAGCGATGGCTTTGATCCTCCATCGAGCCATTCAGGCGCTTGGGCAATTATCAACGACGCCGCAGCGAACGGAACTGGATATGTTCCAACTTCAACCGACCGAATAGCTGTCATCTGCTATCCACTAATGCTCTTCCCGACACAAGAATATGTTCAAATTACAATAATAGAAGTTCCACAACAATCAACACCCGAGGAAACTCCTGGTGTGAGTGTGTCTCCTTCGCCTTCTGTGTCTCCGACTGTTCCTGGTGTGAGTGTGTCTCCTTCGCCTTCTGTGTCTCCGACTGTTCCTGGTGTG
>CAZQTZ010000069.1:6191-9590 GCA_964596465.1 uncultured Candidatus Bathyarchaeia archaeon
AGTGTGTCTCCTTCGCCTTCTGTGTCTCCGACTGAAAGTGTGAATCCTTCAGTTAGTGTGTCTCCTTCGCCTTCTGTGTCTCCGACTGAAAGTGTGAATCCTTCATCTGATAATGAATCAACGCCCTCCATTGCTGGTCTTGTAGCTGTGATAATAGCTGCTTTAGTCGTCATTTCGCTGCTAATTCTTGTATTTCTGAAACGTAAAAAACAGCAATAATTCCCTTTTTCTAATATTTTTATTATTTTACTTTCATTAATGAAGTCTATTTGTGTTTATGTTTTTTAGTAGTGGGTTTTTAAAATTTAATCTTAAAGTCGGTTATTTTTTCAATTTGATTATAATTATTTTTATATAGAATAATGCTCATTCTGAATTGTGGCTAGTCTCTTGGATAGCAATTCAATCGTTGACGAACTAACTCGGGCGATTCCTGTAATAATTAGTGAGCGAAATCCTAAGAATGTGGCTGAATTAGTGTCTTTAGTTAAAGAAAATTATCCTTTTTCAGAAAAAATGATTCTCGAATCTATTCATGAATTGGAACATCAAGGTAAGATAAGTCTTAAAAATCCCGCTTCTTTCTCGGCAAGATCCATTATTGATTATTTAAAATTGCGGGCTGCATTTTGGTATTGGATTACAATGGTAATTGCAGTACTTTCCATAATTGTGATCATTAGTGTACCTGAAAACGCTATTGGACTAAGTTATTTACGTAACGCGCTTGGTGTTTTGTTCGTTCTATGGTTGCCTGGATATACTTTAATTAAAGCCCTATTTCCAGTTAAGGTTCCATTACAGACGTCATCTAATGAGTTAGATGTAATCGAGCGTATTGTTCTAAGTTTGGGTATGAGCCTTGCTTTAACGCCTATAATAGGGTTAGTGCTCAATTATACCCCTTGGGGTATTCGTTTAATTCCCATATCTGTAAGTTTATTGCTTTTAACAAGCATCTTTGCAACGATTGGGCTTTTTAGAGAATATAAACTAAAATTTAATCTTTCTCTCTCTTGATTACTAACCTAACTAACTACTAACTTACTACTACTTACTCTCTCATCTCTCTCTGAAACAGACACAGACAAACACAAACAGACACAGGAATTAAGTAATTATAAAATAACGCAACCAATAATGACTGAACCTTTTAAAAAAATATAAAGAAAAAGGGATTGTTTGAGAACTGCTTTTTTGCATCATTTCAAACTTAGAACATTCTATCCCGATTCATCAACGAAAAGATTCCAATAGCAATTACGATAACTATTAAGCCTGTGGCAATAAGATCTGAGTTAGCGTTGATATTATACATTCCAAAGCCAATCAATGTGAAAACGAAACCAATGAACAGTAACAATGGTAAAAACGTCTTTGGATTTTCAAGCACGATGCCTATTTTTTCTATCCCCCCTCTCCTCTCAAATGCCACAGGTAAGTCTCCATATCACTTAGACGAAAAATCTTAAATGTACAGCAGTACAATTGAGATTGGGAATTCGTACAGAGTGGCGATGAAGCTTCCTGAGCCATTCTTAATATTGAGTGAGTTTGACACTTTAGTTGAATCATTTGATTCACCTTTTAGTGTTTAAGTAACTGTTTTAAACGCTACGCTTAGCGCATATTTAAGTTGTTTTTACACTATTCTTACAATTGAACACCCAACCAGCCTAAAGACGCACGGGAAAATACACAAAATAAGGACAAATAAAAAAGCAATAAAAAGGCTTTTTTAAGAAAACCCCTTCAAAAAACCAATATTAAAAATAAGTTTAAATTTTTCCATAAGAAAGCGAATAATTTTTACAAAAACGTAACAAATTATTTCTTAAAAACTCAATTCTTAATAAAAATCAAACAGGGAAAAACTGAGTATATTAACTCCTAATTATTCAAAAGCAAATAAAAATTCGTAAGCTTACCTTTTAAGATCATTATAGAAACTAGTTTCATTAAATATTTTTATCAAAAAAATGAAGGGTAGTATGGAACTATCTCTTTGCTCTGTGTCCTCTTGCTTCTGCTAAGGTTGCATTTGGGTGATTCTTCATATAGTTGATCCCAACCCAACCTACCCCCAACCATAACATCTAAGCTTACCCCAGAGACAACTACCCCATATACTTCAACTCTTCCAAAAACACCTAGTGCTTCATCCCCTTCACCATCCCCTACTCCTTCTCTAACAATCCCAGAGTTCCCAGCATGGATAATTCCATCAGCTTTTCTGATAATCACGTTAAGAGTAATTCTAACAATTAGAGAGAAAAAAGATTAAAATTTAAATCCACACACACATTTTACGGACGGCAATACTGGCTTGGTTGCCAAAAAATTACGTTGAAAGCACGTAACAACGGGTCAGAAGGCATAGCTGGAATTTTTTGTTTTCAACGGTATGGTCATCCCTAACCCCGTGTGCAATGGCTTGCGGTTACCCCTTCCCCAAGGTGTAAACTTGGGTCAAGTCACTATTGCTTTTCTTTTTTGCTTATGAAATAATATCTTCCATCCTTTGTTCTAACAACACCAGAAAATATGATTGTATTGGCACTCATTTTCAGCCACTTTTCATCAAGGTTGAGTTCCTTGGGTGTTTTAGCAGTCTCTTCAGAAGTAGCTCCTGCTTCTTTTAGTGCCTTTATAGTTTGCTCCAATATCCATCCCGCATAGGCTGCTACTGCCAATTGAAACACCTCCTTATCCCGTCAATCCAATCTCTCAGTTTTTGACGGTCAAGCCTAAGTTCCTGCTTTACGTTTATATGGGTTTGGGGACTAAAATTTAATCTTTCTCTCTCTTTACTAAACTACTACTTACTCTTACTACTACTATACTACTATACTATACTCCCTTAAGCACACCCACAACAACACAACCACACACAACACGATACAACAATACAACAACATAAGAAGAGAAAAATAGAAAAATCACTATATTTTTTGTCAATAATGTTTTATTAGTAAATCACCAACCTGTGATGGGAAAAAGAATGAGCAATCCGCCGTTTGATTCTGAGCCATATGAAGAGCAAACTGAACTTAAACATAAAGTGTTTAAGGATTATTTTGATTGTTGGGTTAAAATCCTTGGAAGAACATTTGGGAAAATAAATTATATTGATGGATTTGCAGGATTAGGCGCCTATCAGAAAGACGGGCAAATATTTTATGGCTCTCCAGTAATAGCGACTGAGGTAATAAGAAGCAATAATCACCTCGTCAAACAATCAACATTAGTATTTATTGATAAAAATAAAAAAGCTCTTGATAATCTTCGAAATGTGTTAAAATACAAAGGACTTGATAGGTATGCAAATATGGATATTCACTTTTTTAACGAAGATTTCAATAAAGCAACAAATGAGATATTGTTAAAAACAAACAATCA
>CAZQTZ010000070.1:0-9536 GCA_964596465.1 uncultured Candidatus Bathyarchaeia archaeon
AATAATCCATTATTTAGGGTATTGCTTGATGGATTATCGCTAGTGAAATATCTGTTAGTATATGCAAGCGATGTTTGGGTTGCGTCATCACTACCATCCCACCAAATCGTAAATTCGGTAGCGCTGGTGTTGAGGAGAAATACAATCATCTGTCGATTACTGAAAACTGTTGCATTGTTTGTTAAGCCGAGAGGAACTGAATATGCAGAGGCCCAGTCTTCAATTTGGAAAGGTACCTCTTGTACTTTTAGAACATTGTTTACGAGGTAGGTTATGTTTACATGAATTGATTTGACCGGAACAGGAGGAATGGGTATTGCCTGTGTGGTTAATTGCAAGTTATGTCCAAGCCACCGCATTGTTCCATTCTGGAGAAGTTCTATTGTAATTACTGTATTCTGTAAAGACAGGAATAAACTCTGGTCAGATTGAGGTCTAAGTAGAACAGAATCAATTTGCCAACTACTCTGAACCGAGTCTGCAAGCCCTTCCTCGCCACCTCTGAATCTGATTGTAAAAGTTGAAGAATCTACATAGGGAGACACAGAAACGTTATTCCAAGTGTTACTGGCTAGTCCAGTAAAGACGGTATTCCATGAACCACCGTGCCATACATCTACAGCCAAATTTTCTAATCCTAATACACCTGTCCTTATACATAGAGTAGGATGAACATCAGTATAGTTCACATTTGTCCATTTTTCCTCAAGATCAAGTACATAGGCCCGAGAAGTAGTTCGGAATCTCGCTAAATCAACGTTGATAGCGAATTGAGAAGTAACTGACGCGTCTGCTTTAATTTTGAGTTTCCAGTTACCTAACCCATCTCTGAAGTGGCTAGGATTTGTAGTTATAGTTTGGTCTAGTAATGAACCGGAAGTTCCGATAGTGGTACTTAAATAACCATCCCCGCTTGCAGGGTACTGACCAGCATTGTAATTATAAAGCTGAAGAATTAGATTTACACCGTCTATACTTGATAGACTATCCAGAGTATAGCGTATACTGTCCCAATTAAAGTTGTCAGAAGAACCAGTTAACTCGAATTCACAACGCTGTGCTGTTGCTACTTGAGTAGGTCTTAGGAGCACTGCGATTGCAGTCCAACTAACTGAAGGATTAGAGCCCGAAGTAGTCCAAGACATAGATACAGAACCACTTGTGACCACTTTATCGCTAACTAGACCTTTATAGAGTTGACCTGTTTGGGTCCAACGATTATTTTGCCCGCTTTCAGTAATAGAATAACTTCCACTGGTACGAAATGAACTCATATGACCTATGAGCAATTTATTATTTGATCCTGTAGCGGTTAAACTAACAGATTGCGAGGTACCGGATCCGCTGTTAGTATTATATGCCTGTAGGGGATTTGTTTGGTTAACATTTGTGTAAGTTACAGAACCTGCAACAGCCTGCATAGAGGTTCCACCGCTTGAAAAGACCACGGTTATGGTTTTTGTACCTGAAGAGGGGTTAACAAGATAATAGAGATATGTTTGAATACGTGGATCTGAGGAATAGGCAACTTCAGCTGCTTTAGTTAGAGCAACACCATCATAAGTAACACTAGAGACTGTTTTTGGAGTGCCTCCGTTAGATCTGGAGGTATCTATTGTTACAATTAAAATTCTATCGTCTCCATTTCCAGTTGTATGTTGCCAGTTCATCGAGTTTATAGATGATCCGCTAATGGTGGTACTACTTGCACTATCAAAAGCTATTGTATTATAAGCTGAGGAGAAAGCTGAAGCATAACTTCTAAAGTTCATAGTTGATGAATCATCGGCTGCTAAATTAGATAGACTTCCAGAAGAGAGAGTTGTTAAACCTAATGCACTATATCCAGTGGGATAATAGTTAAGAGTCTGGGGAGCCGATCTTTCTTCGGTAATTGTGTCGTAGACTCCGTCTGGACTAGCTTGCTGTGAGGCAAAATTACTATGTGTACCAATATCAGAAGGCGAATAGACATCTGAAAGACTATCAATATAATCTACGCTTTCCACGTAAGTGTTGTTGAATGTTAAGGTTCCAGTGTAGTGACTATATGATGAAGCCGCAACTGAGATTCCTCTTGAGTCCTGTATTTGAATAGAAAAGGATTGAGGATTTATTCCGGCTGGAATGTCAATGATGTAGGTTCCGTTAGTATATACAATAGGATCTGTGTTGAGAACTAAAGTATCCCAGCTTGAATTTGAGTATTTGTAAAGATAGAATCTGAAATTCTTTTTACTTAAATCATTTAGGGGTTGATTTTCATCCTTGACCACAGTAACACTAGCTTGAGTAGGAGAGGCTTGAGATACCTGTACATCTAATCGGCATGATGCAGAATAAGAAACGCCCGAGATGCCTAATCCTGCTAAAGAGTAAGTAACATTCAGTGTTCCTTTGCTATAGCTTTCATTCATAAACCAGCTAGTACTCAATGTTAAATCGGTTATTGCAAAAGAAGATCCCCATTCTGGGCGTACATTAGCGATGTTTTCTAATCCGCTACTTAGGTAATTACTGGCTAGATTACGCGCGTAAGAAGAGTTTCCTGTAACTTGAAGAACTGAGCCATAATAACCTACTGTAAAGCCTAATACTTGTTTTAGAGCCATGTTTGTTTCATCGATGGCGCTTGCTATTTGGGGATCTGATTGAGTGGAGCTATAGCGTATAGTTGAATATGTAACCATCAAACTTGAAATTAGAATCACCGCAACAAACAAGGCTGCGATAATTGAAAATTGGCCTCTATTTGCCTTTTTTACATTTTTCATTTTAGATGCCTCCAACTAGACCGAGCTGCAAAACTACTAGTCTAGAAGTTCCTCCAGCAGTATAATCAGATGCGTATAGACGAGGTTTGTAGTAAGAAAGAAGACTAATCTCAGTGAGCCGAATATCAGGAGTTCGGGTTAAGCCTAAAGAGAGAAGGGACCCTGTTATATTTGTTGATCCTACGGCTATGTGATTATAGACAGCGCCTGGAACATAGTTTCCTACAGGGTTAAAAACTTCGAATCCTAAGGAAAGATGATAGCTAGATTGTATAGAGTTTGATAGTGCACGTGTAGAAGTCTGATATGAAGAGGGGTAAATACCGTAATAATTACAGTAGTCTATTGTCTGGCTTTTTAGGGTAACAACTCCTACATCACTTATTACGCCGGTACTATCATAGAAATATGCCTGATTGTCTAAACCTTGGAGGAAAGCACGTATACCACCTTGGCTGGTCATGCGCATCCCATATACGCCCCAACCGTTCTGCTCACTAGTGAAGACTCCGGTATTGCTTACATAATAGAATGGGTATCCTACGATACTGGACCAAGTCCAGTTATATTCACGCGTTTTTTGACCCAGGGTATAACAATATCGAACATAGGGGTAGCTTGCACTTGAATCGTAACCCTGACTTGCGCGTGATTGACCTTGATAATACTCCTTAGGCATCGGTACACATTCTCCGAAGGTATTAATGATAACCGCATTTTGCACATTTTCTGCGGATGAACCAGAAATTTTTTGACCGTCAAGCAGTAACCTAAGCTGAGCGGTGCTTTGAACCATAATTGTCTCCATAAAGAACGGTGATAATAATCGATACAAATCACCTGCTAAACTTTGGGCGGTATAGCCAGTAATCCACCACCCGTTGGCATCACTGCAATTTAATATATATAGCGTGATTGCATTTCCGCCGTTATGCTCCCCAATTTTTTCAGGCGTAACATCAAATGTTACATTAGAAGAAGCAACTAGATAAGAAGAAGTATCGGAAGTGGCACCTAGGCTTTCAGCGTTAGAAATAGTTCGTAAAGGAGAGTATAATGTAGCTCCACTATCATCCCCATTTACATTGTATACGGTCAGATTATACAACACGTTAGGTGGAAGAGAGGCGGAAAGGGCGATATGCAAATTTTCCCAAAGCGTTGCATTATCAGAATCAAATGCGGCGCGGCTTAAATCATAACTCGAATCTAAGGTTTGTAAAGATGTCAGAGAAAGCCGTCGAAGATTCATAGGTGAAACTTCACGAGGCCAAGGTAATACTGCAAAATAGGAAGATGCCATGAAAGCTCCAGTGAGGATTATAATTATAATTAGGACTTCAACTGTTCTCATCATTTTAGCCTATCACCTGTTCTCCAACATAACTCCAAAGAGCAAATTTTACTTGATACCCAACATGATTAATGGTAACTTGACGTAGGTCTGTAGAAACCCAATCAGTCTCCTGTGGGTTACCACCGAATACCATAGAGTAGCCTAAGGAGCTAATGCCCCAAGGCATAATCGCTATGCCGCCTTGAGCAGCATCCTTTTGATAAGTGATTATCAGAATTCCATTAGTATTTGCAGGAAGCACTAATTCTGGATAAGGATTACCTGGACCAGAAATAACTGTACCCACAAGGTTTGAATCCCCAGAGAACCCAAAAGGTAATTCACGCAAAGTGAAATCTTCTGTTAGAATCACAAATGTCGCATTATACTTTAAACTAAATCCTGCGGGACCTGAAGCGTTAAGATCATAATTATGCGCAATCAAAACCTTCTGCTGTGACATATCCTTGACAAGGGGAACAACATATTGATCAGTAGATGAACTGCGTTCATAATGACCAACCCCTGTTAGACCGCCTAAGTGGGCATATGCAATGAACGCGTAGCTTTCATCATTTGTAACATCTGGGAAAGAAACCTGAGCGAAACCTTGTTGATCTGCAGTTATAACACCATTTTTAATTTCATAAAAGGGATAGTCAGCTTCTGCAGAAGGCAAAAAGACTTTAACAAGACAGTAACTTATCGAGGCGTTTGTAAGAGGAAAACCTGCGCCGTTTACATTAATAGAGAGTTGAAGTGGATTATTCGCATTCTCTTCGCGTATTGAAACCGATATAAGCGGAGTTAATGTAAGTTGAAAACCATAAGTATTGTTTATGCTGAGTAAATTTTGCACTGAAGAGTAATTAAGAACCTCATTTTGAGGCATTATTAAATAATTACCGAATTGGTCATTAAGACTACTATAAGTGTTCGTGCTGGTTTTTTCAAAAATAAGTGTATCTGCTCCAACGTCTAGTCGCATAAACGAAAATGGACTCAGCTGATATTGCATAAATTCCGGATCCTGCAACCCGAAGCTTGCGGGAGGAGCACTACTTTGCCCCCATGTTAGAGGACTACCCGGATTAAGTAAGATACTATCAAGAAGATCGGAGCATTTTGTTGATATTGATTTGTGTTGTTGATAGGTGATTGAGGTTTGAATTGTTTGACTAAAAAGTCCCATGAATACTATTAGCGCTGCTATGAAAACCGTTAAAGAAACCATATGGTCGATCGTTGCATGTACCAAAGTTTATACCTCATTATACTCCAAAGTTTAATTCAATAATGTAATCACTACCATTCCAATACTTCTCGGCGATTATGGTAGCTGAAGTAGAATCAAGAGTAGAATTACCCCATTCAGCGTTTCCTCCAAGGATTATGGAATTAGTAGCTGAAATTAAGGAACCGTTGAATCTTAGGGTTATATCTAGAACTGTACTTGAAGATCCGATTCGGGTTAGACTCGCATTTCCGATGTAGGGAGAATCTTCAATTAAGGGCTGGATGCCCAATTCGTTTGTAAGGGTACCTGAGAGTATGCTGGTATGATTAAGCGAGTAGTATATTTGTTGTAATGCACTACCTACATGACCAGCGGTTTCTTCGAGAAACATGGTCTTGCGTGAATCAGTCCAATGATTCATCATACCACCTACAGCTATTGGGAAAAGAAAAATTTGCAGAATGAGAAGTGGCACGAGGATGACATATTCAATACTAGTTTGCATCCATAATCACCAGCCATGATTAAGCGTGTAGCCCCATTGAAACAGATACCTCGCCGACATAGATTGCTACAATCGAGGTTGAGGGCAAATTCACAATAACCTGATATTTTCCGAAGACTAAGTCATTTTCAAATGGAAAGAAACTTGGATCGAAACCTTTGCTAGCCGTATCGACAGGAAATTCTACTGTAATTCGAACGCTTACAACTTCTTTGTATAGATACTGAGTAACATCTTGACCAGTTAATGTAACAGAGGGAGACAGGTTTGGACTTGCGCCTGCTGTCAATAAAGGCAAGTAGAATTTAACGTAGTCTCTATCGCCTATCGGAGCGGTAAGCATTCTAACAGAAGAAGCAACTGCTATTCGCGCAAAACTTCCTGAATCCATAGGTAACTTTTCTATTATGTAAACATGAGTAGCTGGCGCGGATGCACCTACCTGTAGCAGGGAACCGTTTGCGGCAGGAAGAACCTTTTCGTAATAATTATTTCCCAAACTAAACTTACTAACAGGCATATTGTACAAAAGGACACCTGTGTTATTGGTGAAGACTTCTTGAAAATCTGAACCACCCTGAGTTAGGATTTCAAATTTGTAAGTCATTAATTCAGGTTTAAATGCGACATGCCCATTTGAAGCGGTGTAACGAACGGTTTGAGTTCGACCAAGCGTCCAAGCGACGTCGTCAATTTGGAGTCCCGTGTTAAGCATGAATTGTTTGTTTGTGTTAAATTCATTCTCGCTCATCCGGGTATCTAAAAAACCTTGGGCATAGAGCATGGTTACTAGAACCATGACAACTATAGCACTAGTCATTAGCACTGTTGAAATTGCTGGGGTTACCGCTCTGCTATTATTTCTTAGAGATTTTCGCTTTAACTGAGATGTCGCATACTTCATGTTTTCTCGCCTATCCAATTTTTACGAATTGCGGGACCACTTTTGCTGCAATGACTGAAATTATCACGAGTATGCTTGCATGCTTGAATCCGCTTGCAATTGATTCATCGCTAATTTTTCCTGCAACTATACCAATGAGGTAGCTGTGGAATATGACTGAGGTCATGAATATCGTCTGCATTAAGCTGAAATCTTTTGGAGCAGAAGTTGTAGAGGAGAGTGTGCCTGCACCGAATCCAGTAGTGAAACTCATCATCATTACTGTTGTTGCCACTAGTAGGATTGAAGCCAAGTAAGGCATCATCACATAGGGCCGAACGGACATCTTTTTCTCTTTTTCGACTTCCTGAGTTAGGTTGTTAAAGCGAGCAAGAGATTCAATCATGGCAATTGTTCCGCCACCCACGTCGATAGTTTCGACTAGCAGGAACATTACTATCTGGACCATCCAGCTTCTAGTTCGATTGAGAAAGTCCATCATGACCTTCTTAATGGGGATACCCCAAGAGATGTCAGCGCTAATCTTTCGAAGTTCTTTGCTGAAGGAACCATAATCTCTCGTGGATAGACTTTCGATACATTTTTCTGGTGATAATCCGGTCTTACGAACTTCAGTTAAGTCACGTAAGAAGCTGTTAACACCCTGCTCCATGCTGTTCTTTACTTTTGAAAGTTTCATATGGATAACCGCAGCTGGGGCAGTTGCGATGAATAGTGTTATAGCTACTGCTACGGGCAAATCTAGGCCAATTCCGATCAACTGAGTGAACAGTGGAAGTTGAGTGGCTCCCATAAAGTTGGTTAGTAGTAGGAATACAAATATTGCGATAACACTGCAGACACCAAATATTTTGTAAGGACGCATCTCAACGACCGGAGTCTTAGGTTGCATGCTATGGGCTAAGTAGACGAACATCATTGAGAGCAAAGGCGTGAATAGGTACGTGTACATGAGCATGCCAGAGTATGCAGATAGATCGCTTCCTCCTCCGCCCCCATTTATTTGGTCAACGGAGAACAAAATGTAAAAGCAAAGCGACATCATGACCATGACTATGATGAATGTTTCGAGTAGCATACCTAAGCGTTCTGCAGCTGCTTTAACTCTCAAAGCGCGGACTTTGAATATATCCTCAGCTTTGCGTTCTAGAAAGTGTCCGATATCACCGCCGATAATTACGGTAGAAGCATAACCGCCTAGGAAGTCTTTGAATACGTCTAAGGGCGTCTTTTTAGCCGCTACTTCTAAAGCGCTAAGTGGGTCGATGCCAAAAATTTCTACATCTTTAAGTATTTCTCGTGATTCTTCTCGCATGGCAGGCATTAATTGCACTTCAGAAAGTCGTTTGAAACTAGTATAAGGAGCAATACCTCCAGATGCCATGACGCTAATGTATGCTGCAGCAAAAGGCATTTCGCGTTCCAGATTTGCTGCTCTATCACTGGCTTTAGACAGCGGAATTGCAATAAAACCTACACATACAAAGAGAGGAAGTGGTACTAGAATTAGTAAAGGAAGAAAACCAGTAACTATTCCGGCAATTCCCCCAATTATAGATATGGGGAGAGTTAGTGCAGCAATGAAGAACATCATTGAAACGTAAGTTGCCGGGAAAATCTTAACTCGTCCTTTTTCTAGGGGAGTCTTGAATTGGAATACGTGTTTAGTGAAGTATGGAGCGTATTTTCCGAAAAGACGGAAAGACCATGCCTCAAGCGTTGTTAATAGCGACAGTTGGCGTTACCTCCTCTCCAGAGATGATCTTTTCGTAGAATTGTTTTGGTCTTGCATAATATTCGGCGATAATTGTTGCTACTTCTTTGTAACTGCGAATCTTATGATCACGCATCCAACGGAGAACATCTCTTCGCCTATTCATTTCTTCAAGCAGGTCTTTTGTTGTGATGCCTAATCTTTCGGAAATGGATTTTATTTGTACACTGTTATCAAGCGAAATTGTTTGTTCGTCTTTTATCGGGTCCCATTTGAATGGATGCAGATATTTTTCGTAGTCAGCAACTTCGTTGACTGCAAGAACTCGTCGGTAGGCTTTCTTTTCGCCGTTCTTAACGAGGTGGACACGCTGAACTGACATTACTATGTTCATTAACGGAATGTATGCCGGTGAAATATCCATGGGTTTTTGTGTCAGACGTTTAACTGCAGATTCCACGTTTTCCGCGTGCATAGTACACATACCACCGTGACCTGTAGCTAAAGCCTGAAAGAGAACATACGCCTCTTGACCTCGGACCTCACCTACAATCATCAAATCAGGTCTGTGTCTCATGCATGTCTTTACTAGGTCGAATAGAGCAACTTCACCTACGTTGCTTCCACCTAAACCGTAGCTTTGACGTGCAATTAAGGAGACCCAGTTCTCGTGAGACAAATTGAGCTCAGCAGTTTCTTCGATAGTCATTATTTTGCTACCAGGTTTAACCAGACACCCCAGAGCATTAAGAGCAGTTGTTTTTCCTGCTGCTGTTCCGCCTAGAACCATTACTGAGGCACGGTTTTCAAGACAAATCCATAGGTAGGCGGCCATTTCTTCGGTGAAGGTACCTATGTTTATAAGATCGATAATCGAGTATGGATCTTCTCGGAACTTTCTGATAGTAAAAGCTGTTCCGAAGGGAGTAATTTCTCGTCTATAAGCGACTGCGAGACGATGTTTTCCTGGAAGTGAGGCATCAACTATTGGGAAGGCACTGCTTACGTGCTTGCCAGCCATGTGAACGAGTTTAACAACAAGATTATCCAGCTCTTCATCATTTTC
>CAZQTZ010000071.1:0-4036 GCA_964596465.1 uncultured Candidatus Bathyarchaeia archaeon
ATGTCTTGTAAGTCTTGTATTTTATATTTTTTTCCAATTTCAAACATGTTAATCTTTCCTATACTAAGTTCTATTCTGCTTTAACTATTGTTTTAACTACTTTATATACTTTTGTTGTTTGTTTTTCTAACTAAAATGTTATTTTTTGTTTTCTTTTTTTGTTGTATGCTTGCCATTTTATTGTTGCTTTGTTCCACATTGGCATTCCTCCTTTGGTTTGAAACATTTTTTACAATAAGTTATAGTTTGAAACTTTTTTGGCCTAAAATTTTTCATTCTTCATCATCTTCGTTTATTGGATGCTGGTTTATCCAAGCATCCAATTCTTCAACAGTTTTTAATTCCTTACAGAAATTCATTAGTTATCCCTCAACACTAAATCATTTTTTTGTTCCAACTACTGTATAATTAGTATTTTCTTTGGTTGTGCCTGTTCTTGTGATTCTTACTTCTTTGTATCCTTCGGTAGCTAGTTTTTGTATTTCTGCCATTACTCCAACCGGGCAAATTAAATTCTTTAGTGTAGGAGTGGTTAATCGATATTGTGGTTTTAAGTTTCCAATTTTATCTTTGAATGGAGAATCTTCTTTAACAACTTCCGTTTTATCAAGATCTATGAAAGTATCGCCTTGTGGGAATTTGTCAAAGCCTCCTAGTTCTATTGCTTCTTTTTCTAAAAAGTCTTTCAAATTACTCATATACAAAACCTCCTGCCGATATTCAATCAGCAATTTTGTATCAGTAGTATTGTTGTAGCGATTGGGTTAAAAACTTAACGCAAGTAACATACCGACTAACAGTTACTGTTTAGTTACTATTTATAAACCTTTTGGTGCTTGGTTTATGTGTTATGGAATTTGAAGCAACTGTAAGAGATTCTGGATCTACTGCAATACCAGCAGGAAGAATATCAAGTGTACAATTAATACCTTTAATTGGAAAAAAATGTAAAATTTATATAACGGTTTTTTATTTTTGCCTGAGGAAGTTGTTGAAGAAATCCGAAAATTTAAACGACCTGTTGAATCTGATTATAGTTTGTCAGAAGCTTTAATTAGCGTTGATGAACATCCTTCATACCCTGGTTATGCTAGAGTAATGATTCCTGATTTAGCTAAATCAAATCTTCAAAGAAGAGAATTAAGTGCAACAAGAGTTAATGCAATAGCAGCTAATTTTTTAGCTTTAGCTGGTACTGAAATGGGTTTAAATTTAAGACCTAGTCAAAAGTATGTTATTGATAACATGGTTTTCTTTACTAACTCTAGTAGAACTAAAGATGGTTGGGCTGGTTTCTTAGCTAAAACTAACAAGTCTATTAGTGAGGAAACTTTGCAGCAGAAAGCTGAACAGATTTCTAGTTCAGCTCCTGAAAAGAAAACTCTTCAACAAAAACTATTAAGACAATGAGGTTGATAAAAAATGGTTGAGCAAAAGAAAGAAGTTAAAATAGAAGAACCTAAGCAAGAAAAAACTTTGGAAGAAATAAGAAATGAAAAAATTAAAGAAATCTTTACAAAAAAAGCAAGAGGAACAAGATTAACTGACGAAGAAACTAAAATATATGATTCAGTAATAAACGAAGCTCAACAAATACAACAAGCTCAACTCCAAGCTAACCTTCAAGCAAAATATTTAGAAGAGCAACAAAAAATACAAGAAGAACTTGCTAAAGCAAAACCAGAAGAATTTTTACCAGAAGACTCACCTTCAATAAACTTTAACAAAGGACCAAGCAAAGTTAATGAATGGGTAACAAAATTCTTAGTATCAGGAAAAATTAGTAAAGGAAAAAAGAAAGGTGGAACATTTATTTTAAAAGGTTACAGAGATACAGGAGTAGAACTAGTTTGGTCTAAAAACCCAGTAAGATTTGTAAAGTTTGTTTTACATAACGAAAAAGGAGAACCTTTTGAATATGTAACAAGAGTTGTTAAAACAAAGCATAGATGGAAAGGTACAAGTATTCCTCTTCATATTGCCTTGGAAGGAGTTAATGAAAATGTTGATTTGTTTGAAGGAGCAGAAGTAGAGTTATCAGCAGAGTATGTTAACAAAGCTCTTACTCTTCAATGGAATGCAGGTTTATTAACTGGCCTTGCTATGCGAGATGAAGAAGCTGGAGATTTTTTTAAAAAAGTTCAACCACTAATAATGATTCTTGTTTTGGTTCTTGTTTGTGTTATGGCTTACATGATGTATTCAATGTATCAAAAAATAGATACTCTTGACATTGGAGCTATTAAGACTTTGACTATTGCTGCTAAAAACATGGTTGATGCTAATCTTGCTGTGCAGGTGGTTTAATTTGAGTGATCGTTTTTTTAATAGAAATAAAAAATATAAAGTAGAGTTTGCTGAAAATCGTAACTCAGCAAAACTACTTAGAGTTTCAAGAGGACAATTTACTCCTGAGGTAGTTAAAACTTTTAAGTTAGAAGAAAAAGATTTTAGTCCAGACAAGTATCACCGAGAAAAACAATTATGTAAACATATTCTTGGTTATTTGATTAAAGAAAAGAAAATGACTATGCAAGAACTTAATGAGTATGCTGTTAAAGAAAAACTTGTTTCTCCAGGAGAATTATTGTTAGATGCTTTAGCTACAAAAATATGAGGTTGAGTTTAAATGTATCAGCCAGAAACACATGAAACAGAAATGCTAGATCCTGCTACAACTATGAATGGTAAACTTGATATTATTAAACTTAATGTTGGTAGGCAAGTTGATAGGATTAACAAAGCTATTAGTGAACCTGGTTCTACTTGTCAAGAAGATGCAATAGCTTATAAAAAGTTATCTAGTTCTATTAAAGCTCTTGATGCTATGATTAAAAATAAGTCTAGTAAACAATATAAGTTTGAAAGATTACCTTTGCTTGATAAAATGGATAAATATGAATTTGATTTGTTAATGGGTAAAGAAGTTAATTCATGGGCTTATTATTTAAAACCAGCTATGGAATTATATGCTAATATTTTTGTTGAATTAAGCCAACTTGGATTAGTTCCTTATGATGAAGAAAATGACTGGCTTGTTGAACCAGAAGGTGGTGAACAAGATGGGGATTCCGAAAGTACCGAAAGTAGTGAGTAACTTTATTCTTTATAGAACTATTTGGAATGATGTTTACCGAAGAGAAAAAAGTGCTGGGTTTATTATTCTTGGCCAAACTGGTTCTGGTAAATCTTGGCTTGGGTTAAAGATTGCTAGTGATCTTGATCCTAGTTTTGAAGCTAATATGAAGCAGAGGATTGTTTATACTGCTGAGGAGTTTATTCAGCTTGTTGCTTATGGTGGTTTGAAGCGTGGGAATGTTGTTATTTTTGATGAGCTTGGTCATGCTGAGGGTGCTGATTCTCGTGCTTCAATGTCTAGGACTAATCGTTTGCTTGGGGGTATTGTTTCTACTTATCGTCAGATGGGTTTGATTGTTATTTGGATTTTGCCTACTTTGACTCAGCTTGATAAGAATATTCGTATGGTTTCTATTACTGGTTATTTTAAGATTCTTGGTATTGATTATAAGAAGAAGCAGACTAGAGCTTCTTATTATGCTAATTCTTTGAATCCTGTTTATGGTAAGAGTTATTATAAGACTCCTATTATGAAGCGTGGGGATAGGGTTGTTAAGGTTAAGAGTTTTCGTTTTAATGCTCCTAGTAAAAGTTTAGCTAAGGAGTATAAAAAAAGGAAGATGGAGTTTGTTTCTTATATTGCTAAGAAAGCTGCTGATGAAAACAAGCCTGATATTGTTGCATCTAAAAAAAGTTCTATTGCTGAGTATGTTGAGGATGTTAAATCTAGGCTTGGTGAATTTTTGATTAAGGGTAAGTTGAGTGCTGAGGTTATTAGTGGTAAGCTTAATGTTCCTTATGTTAAAGCTAGAACTATAAAGTTGATGTGTGAGCAAGGTGAGTAGGTTGTTTTATTTATTTGTAAAGTGTTTATTTAATATTTTATAGTAGTAAAAAAAGGAAATATATATAAGATTAACATACTATAACAATAGTAGGACATTATTGGTTTTGATTA
>CAZQTZ010000071.1:4046-4676 GCA_964596465.1 uncultured Candidatus Bathyarchaeia archaeon
TATGGGTATAAGAAAAGCAAGAGCCTTCACAATGCAAGAGTGTATAGCAGCTATACAAAGTATAGCTGACAAGAAGCTTAGAATATATGGAGCAATTACCCTATACCTAGCGACTCGTTCAGGAGAAGTATTACCTTACAGACACTATCATTATGAGTATGAAAAGAACTCAGAAGGTAAAGTAATGAAAGCCATAGCCAAAGATGGATCTAAATACCCTTCAAAAAGAAAAGTAATATCAACCTTTGACTCACCAGGAATAGAAGTAATGTCAATCAAAGTATTTGACAACCACTTAGAATTTAACTTACCAGTATTCAAGTGTAAAACAACAACTTTTGACACAGGGTTCATATACAAAAAAAACAATCCTTTCTTTGACGAAATAAGAACCTATATACTAGAACTACAAACCAAAAGAATTTTACTAAAGATACCAGTTTACTTATTTGAATCTAAAGGAGATGTTGAAAAATTTTTTTATAGTTTTAAAAAACGCTTTGCTAGAGCTTTAAAGAAACAATTACCTGATGCAAAGGTTCATTCTCTTAGAAAGTCTATGGCTACTTATGCAGCAGTTATTAGTGGTGGGGATATATTTTTTGTTAAAGGAGTTACTCGTCATAGGAA
>CAZQTZ010000071.1:4686-9495 GCA_964596465.1 uncultured Candidatus Bathyarchaeia archaeon
ACAAAAAGTTTCACAAGATATTAAGTGGGTTCAGTCTAGTCAATATGAGATTGAAGATTTTTTAAAAAGGTTTAATGAATTTAATTCTAGGATGTTAGAATTAGGCAAGATTATTGATTCCCCAAGGACAATTAAAAAAGAAGGTGATTTATTTGGTTGATGATTTGATTTCTAGTTTTTTACCTCCTGGGGTTATGAATTTTTTGATTCCTGGTGTTATTGGTGGGGTTGTTATTTTTATTGTTATTTGGCAGTTTGGTAAGGTTTTGTTTAAGTATGATATTCTTGAAGGGATTTTATGAAGTTGCATTGGTTGGTAATAGTTTTTGTTTTGTGTTTGTTGCCTTATTTGTTTTATTTTGCTAGGCCCGGATTAGTTGGGGTTGATACTTATGCTAATTTGTTAGAGGTTTGTGTTCCTGGTTCGTGGAGTGCTAATGCTGGTTGGTTGAGTGTTTTGCATTTGTTTCCTTGTGATGAGTTTTTGATTAAGGTTATTCAGTTTTGTAGTTACTGTTTAGTAACTGTGTTGATTTGTTTGCTTGGGTTAAAGCAGTTTGGTAGAGATGGTTGGAAGCTTGGGGTTTTTGCTGTTGGTTTGTGTCCTTTGTTGTTTCAGATTTCTTTGAATTTTGAAGCTCAGTGGTTTGGGTTTGTTGTAGGGTTGCTTGGATTAGTTGGTTATGTTGTTTTATCTAACAATAATATACTTGGTAAGCTTTGTTTTTTAGCTGTTTTGATATATTCATGCATTTTATGGCAAGGTTGTGTGTTGTTATTTATAGGGTTGGCTTTGTATGAGGTTTGGTTGTTAATAATAGCTATACCAATAGTGCTTTCAAGCATTAATTTCTTTATAGGTTATGCTTTGAATGGAAGTATCTTATCAAAATACCCAATAGCAGAAGAAATGCCAATAGTAGGAGCAACCCCAACTATCTTAATGTGGCCTTTTTTAGATAAAGTACCAAAAAAATGGTTACTAGCAACACTTTTTTTATTCATTGTAGGATTAATCAAAGTAAAATATATGTTTTTAGCAATACCTTTCTTAGCAATGGGCTTATTTGTAATAGACAAATCAAACAAAGACCTAAAAATTCTTGGAAGATTTGACTGGCCTAACTTAGTTTTAATTGCTTTGTGTTGTTCTATTGCTTTTGGATTCATGGCTTTTAATAGTTATCCAAATCAAGACCAAATGACTCTATACCAAGAAGGAATACAACTAGCCCACGACAACAACTTACTTCTTTACAATGATTGGGAAACAGGATGGTACTTAGAATACTTAGGGTTCAAAACAGAATACAAATCCAGCTATCCAAACCCAGATTACAATTCAATCTCAAACAGATTTGTAGCAATAACAAGATTAGATTCTAACCACATTTGCTGGACAAAGAAAGAAATTGCTCCTTACAAACTACAAATATGTAACTAACGCTTACCTTTTCTTTTTCTATAATTTCTATCCATTATACTTCCAATCATTCCAGTAGTTAATAAACCAGGAATAATTGCACCAGGATTACCTTTATTAGAAGTCATAAGAGTAGCAGTTTGCATAGCCATAGAACCCCTAATCAAAGTTTTATTCATTTTCTTAAACGCTTTATCTGAATCCATTTATTTCATCTCCATTTTTTTTAATTTAACATAATACTTAGGATCTTCAACCAAATGAGCTTTAGCGATTTGTTTAGTAATACAAGGATTGTTAGAATGTTCTCTTTCAACTTTCATCCCTACTCTTAATTGTTTTGAATTAAACATTGAGTCAGGTAATCCTCCTTTTTTGAACATTATTTTGCATGGCATAATTTTTTACCTCGAACTGTTTTTTACTCCAAATACTAACATTATTACTGAAACCATTATTGCTAAATAAAACAAGAAAATAAAGTTAGGGTTAATTATTCCAAGTAAATAAACTAAGCATAATCCTGTTACTACTACTCCGCCAGATTTGATTTGACTTGTAATAACCAAGTAAGCAAAACCCATTATTAAAAGCAAACCAAAAAGAATAGTATCTCCTTGAAAACCAATGTTAAACAAATTAGTCCACATTTGTCCAAGAGTACTAGCATCAGTTACTAAAATTAAAGGGTTCATATTAATCCTCCAATAAAGCTAAGTATTCCATTACCTATTGCTGAACCTGCTGTAATCAAAGCACTTGCTGCTGAACTTAATGCTATTGCTATTCTATAAGCTATATCAATTATTGCAAGAGCTTGTAATATAAAAAATATTGGCATTAAAATGTTTCTGTATAAAGCTCCAAGACTACTTGCTTCTGTTCCTGGTATTAATGGTACTCCAAATATTCCTCCATTAAAAACATTAGCAAGAGCAATCTGCCATCCACCAACAAGAGCAAATATAGGATTAACTCCACAAGTATAACTATTAGTAACATCTGTTGCTAAAGCACTAGCACCTTGATGTCCACTAGCCATAGTATCTGAACAACTTTGAAGATTAGCAACTGGATCATCAGGACTAACTTTTAAAGCAAAAACTTGTCCAGGACTTGAATCAACTAAGCTAAACCAAGCAAAAACAATGTTTACTATTAGTAAAGCCATTACAAACCAAACTGCTGTGTTAGTCATGTCATCCATATATATTACCTTCTACCAACCTCATTAATAATAAATGCTGTTCCTGCTATGAAACATATTGCTGTTAGTTCTAGAGGAATCCAGTTAATGTAAGTAAAGAAACTCATTAATCCTAGTGCTAATCCTACTGTTCCTTGTCCACCTAAGTAACCAAGTTTGAAGCTAAGAACTGCTAGTCCTCCTAATGTGAAAAGAATTGCTATTGCTAGTAATGGTAAACATACTCCTGTTGTGTTGCAACCTAAATCTGTTCTTAATCCTGTTCTTAGTCCTCCAAGAATATCAAATTGGTAGTTTTCATCTATTCCTCCACCAATTCCCCAAAGATTGTAAGTATAATTATAATCATAAGAATTACCGTCTGCTTGTAAAATGTGCATATTGAATTGTATTGGATAATTTGAAAGTGAACTCCATGGAATACTTTGTGAAAAAATTAAATTAGAGCTAGTTGTTGGACCAACTTTTGGTAGTATTCCTGGAACAAGTATTTCAACTCCATTTTGATAAACTTTTAGTGTTGCTGTATAATTTTGATTTGAATCGTTAGTCAAGTATTGGTTGTTGTCAAATGTTCCTGTTGTTGCGTAAGCTAAACCGTTGTTTAAAGGATTCCATGAAACAGTTACTGCATTAGTTCCTATTGGTATTGGAGTTGTTCCTGTTGATGAAAGAATTGTAAAATTAAGAGTTGCTATTCCTGTTGCATCATACAAAATAGTTACTGGAACAATCAAGTAACCATTAGCCATTAATTGAGTAGAACCTTCATAAAATTCAAATTCATAATCGTTTCCAGTACTTAAATAAGTTTGTCCTCTTCCTGAGTTGTCAGTTACTACTTGGCTTATTAAAGTTCTTCCAAATCCTGTTCCTTGGTATATTTTTACTGTTATTCCTGGATAAGCGTTAGTTGATAAGTTTGTTTGTTTTATAGTAACTATTTTTACGACATAAGAATTTGAAATGCTTAATAAATATGGTTGTAGTTCGTAAGAATTTACATTGTAGTCTGTAAAACTAAAAGAATAATAGCTTGGAGAGTATGCTGTTTTGTTTTGGTCTTGGATTTTTAGTACATAAGGTAGAACATTGTTTGTGTTTAAGTAAATGTTGGTGTCTGTGGTTAATGCGTTATAGTCGTTATATGTTGGGCCTGTTAGTATTATTTCCCATGGTTCTGTTATTGGGTTGTTTGTGGCTATGTTTATTGGTTGTTTTACTGTTACAAGGATTGGCATATTTAAGTCTGCTGTTTTTGTTGTTTCTGTGTTTCCGTAGGAGTCGTTTGAGTCGTATTCTATGTAGTGGTATCCTGTGTTTGTGTAGATGAATGGTGCTGTGTAGGTTGTCCATGTTCCTGAGTCTATTCTGTATCTTGTTGTGTTGCAGTCTAGTTGGGTTGGTGTGCATGTTAGGGTTATTGTTGTTTGGTTGTTGAAGTCTGCTATGGTTGTGTTTGAGAATGTTGTTGTGGGTGGGGTTAGTATGTTGAGTGTTAGGTTTGACATTAGGCTGGGTGTTAGTGTTGTTTTGTAACCTGGATTAAAGCTTGAGTAAGTTATGTTTGAGTCGAAAATGTATGCTGTGTATGGTTCGGCTGATACTTTATATTCAATGTCTATTCTGTTTAAGTCTTTAGTTGAATCGCTTAGGGTTGTGAATGTTTTGTCTGTTGTTGTACTACTATTGTAAGTTATTTCTTCTGAATATCCGTTTGTTCCGTCTGTGTAATAGTATCTTAGTCTTGTTACTATTCTTTGAACGCTTAGTGTTGCGTTTGTTAATACGTTTTGGTTGGTGTCTGTTATTAGTATTGTTCTTCCTACTGAGTAGCTTGTTCCTAGTTTTGCTAAGTCTATTGTGTTAAAATCGTTTATTGGTGTGTTTGTCCATGCTGGTGAGAACCAGTTTGTGTCTTTGTTCATTGTGTATATTGTGTTGTTTCCGTTTTTGAATAGGGGAGTGGTTAGGGTTGGACAAGACAAATTCGCATCAACGATAGGGTAAATTAAATAATTTCTTGAAGTGTTTCCGTCAAATCTTATGTAAAAAGTAGTGTTACCATCTAAAGCAGTTGTGTTAAATACTTCTGTTCCACTTCCTAAATAATCCCATAAAGCATAATCTGAATCATTATTAGAGTAAGATAAATTCACTATTCTTGTTCCGTCTTCAT
>CAZQTZ010000072.1:0-9418 GCA_964596465.1 uncultured Candidatus Bathyarchaeia archaeon
GAAAATGAAAGCCTCGCCACGTCTTGGGGTCTCTGACATCTGTATTGTTACCTCTAACCTTCTCCTATTTTTTCATATGACGCTATATTCTTATATCTAATACGAAACAAACTGTAAGTAAAAATCAATAAAAGACTTACTAATTCAGAATTCAGATTTAAGACAAGTTTCCAGCTTCTTTCCAATAAAACCCTTTCAGAACAACAACAAGCATAATCCATATTTTGTATTCTATCTATCAAAAAAAGCTTCAATAACTCTCAAAATAACCTTTTACTCATCAAAGCATACATACTCAGCGTAACCAATCACCCAACAAAGAGCAAGATAATCAAAAATAAAGAATAAAAGGCGATTTTTAAGTCTGCTTGGCAAACCATCAATCAACAGACACCAACAGGTAGACCTTTTGGAAATAGAGGAATATTGTCTTATTAACTAATGGTTTGCCAAGTACACCTGTACTCTCTTTATCGTTGACTAAGCAGTGCCTTTGCAAGAGACTTATTGAATTATACTTGGTGGTTTAATAGCAAATCTATGGTTTCTCTATGAGGTTGGTCCAATTTCTATTTCTTCAAATCGATCTTTATGATTTATCATATGGTGTATTTTTAATTCCTCAGGCGTTGAAAACTTCGCCTTACATACAGGACAAACAAACACTTTATGGACCATGATTAACACCTAAGGTAATCGAGGGAAACATCCTTTATAGGGATTTGTGACTACAATCAGTAGCCACTATTAGTTTTAAGGAGTCCTTGCTCTGTGCGCAATTATTTTGTCTTTCTTGTTATAAACGGCCATATCATATCTTGGAGTAATTGGAGAACCAACTGGTCGAGCGTTAAAATCAACCAAATCGACGCTTAAAACAGAACTCTTCAACTTAGGGATAAGTAAATCAATAGCTCCTTCGGCAGGATGGTATTCTTTTAAAGCCCCCGAACCTATCGTAGATAGATAAGTTGACTTCTTCTTTCTCAAGTAAACCACCTAATAGAATCTTATAATCACCAGAATAAATAACATTCTGAACACAAAAACGAGATAGTTACTAGAAACTGAGATAATAATTAATGGAGCCTCGAGCGGGCTTTGCTCCCGCGGCCTGCTGCTTACGAGGCAGCCGCTCCACTGGGCTGAGCTATCGAGGCATATTCAGTTGTTATGTGAGATGAAAAACCCATTTTTAAACATTCAGCGATAGGCGTGAGTTTTAAAAGTCCTCAAGTAGATAAATACTAAACACCCTAGAAGGGTATAGCGTTTTTAGAGGAGATAGCGCACTTGAATAAAAAGCAGGTTAAACAAAATCATGCTGAGTCATCTCAACGATTAGGGGAACACCAGATAATCCATCTGATGCGTAGCTTCTTTGAAATTATGCCCAATTTAGAAGTGTCCTTCGGAGATGATATATCGGCAGTACCCCTGCCAACAGATACAGGACAAATGGCAGTTTTAAAGGCTGATATGTTGGTTGGAAAAACTGATGTCCCTCGGGGAATGAGTCTATGGCAGGCGGCTAGAAAAGCTATCGTTATGAACGTAAGTGACTTCGCCGCAAAAGGAGTTGAACCTAAAGCTGTATTGGTCTCGTTGGGTCTTCCTAAACGTCTGGCACGTAAAGATTTCGAGGAAATTGCCAAAGGACTTAATGCAGGCGCACGCCAATACGGTGCCTTCATTGTTGGCGGCGATACAGGCGAAGCTTCAGATCTAATAATCAGCGTTCATCTATTCGGAACGGCTAAAAAAGGCGACATATCATTAAGAAGCGGAACTAAAGTAGGGGATATTGTTGCCGTTACAGATTTCTTTGGCAAATCCGCCTCGGGATTAAAGATACTCTTAGGGGAAAACACTGACATAGTAACTCATGGATTACGCGATTTATTACTTGAAGCGGTATTTATGCCAAAAGCCCGCCTTAAAGAGGGGATAGCACTCCGACAATCCGGAGCCCTTACAGCTTCAATTGACTCCAGTGATGGATTAGCTTGGAGCCTACATGAATTAGCCAACCAGAGCAAGGTAGGCTTTTTGATAACCTCGCTGCCCATAGCTCATGAAGTAAAAAGGTTTTCTGAAGTTAACGAATTCGATGCCAAAGATCTAACATTATATGGGGGAGAAGAATACGAATTAGTGGTTACAATTAATCCGAAACAATGGCTTAGAGCAGAAAAATCAGTAGAAGCAGTCGGGGGTAAACTTCTGCCGATTGGAAAAGCTATACGTGATACACAATTAATTCTGGATATAGATGGAAAAAAACAGCCTATTGAAGCAAGAGGATGGGAGCACTTCAAAAGTAAATATTAACCCAGCAAATCGGTTTGCAGTGATTTACTTTGACGATCCAAAAGATAATTGAGTATATTTATGCAGGACGCAGCTAAGTAAGGTTGTTTACCGAGGCTTATTTTTTCCCCAAACCGTAATGCAAAAGTTTCAACTTTTTTAGGCAATCCAACATGGTCACCTAATATAAAGAGAGGATTTTGGTCAAATTCAATTTCAGTGACGTCTTTTCCCCCTTCCTCTAAAACATATATGTGATTAGTCTGGGCTTTTTTTCTTAGTAAAGCCTCAAAGCTTTCCTTATTCATAGTAATACCTGGATGAGATTTTCCGCTAAGCATTTTTTTAAAAATAGAATACCAAGTTTCCAAATTGGTGCGCACATCAAAAAGCTCAGCACCGTCAATCTTGAGATGAACTGGAGGTTTAGGTGGACCATTAAGAACAGCATTAAAGATAACATCTTTACGTAGCCCATGTGAAAGAAAAAGGCTTGTAATTATACATTCATAAACTATGTCTAATCTTCCCGCATCATGTAAACTCTCCCAATACGCATCTGTTTTACCCATACGAGAATATAGCAAGAATTCTCTCAAAGCAACCACAGTCAATTCGGTAACTCTGCATAAAACAGGTTAATATGATTTGGGTTAAAACAAATTCAGCGGCTAACTTAATCATAATCTGAATTCAATTTTCACAGCACTTATATTCAAATTTTAAAAATTAAATCCTAACAGACGTCTTGGAGAAACATACTCATTGGGCACAACGGCGATTCAACTTAAAAAGATACTAGAGATTGCAGGAGATGCAAATGGAAATCTTTAGTTATTTAGGTTTAACCGCCAGTTTCATGTGCGCAATTTTATCCATAGTTGTTTTTCTTCTAAACCGAAAAGCATTACTGAATATGCTTTTTACTGCAGCAGCTCTTTTTGGGTCGTACTGGGCATTTACAGAAGCAATGATGTGGCAAGCAAGCAGCCCAGAAAACGCGTTTGTGTGGGAAAGATCAGCCTTTTTATGGCCTTTCTTTGTAGTATTCTCAGTTCATTTCGCTCTAGTTTTCACTGAAAGCAAGTTGGCAAAAGGAAAGTTCCCCTATCTAATTCTTTATACTCCCGCAGTTGCCTTTGCACTAATTAGTTTAGCAACTGACCAATTATATGGAAGCATAACTAGACATTATTGGGGCTATGTTGCATTATATAGCGATACGTGGATTACGCCCTTGACAGGACTCTGGTCAGGTGGGTTATCCATTTTTGCAGCAGTCATCACTATTAGATATTATCTTAAAGTTAAGGATAAAACAAAAAAACTTCAAGCTAAATGCATAGCTATAGGACTTTCAATCCCAGTTATTGCTTACTCAACAACAAACATAGTTTTCCCTCGAGTGGGGATAGAAATCCCAAATTTAGGTAACATATCAACTGGCATTCTAATTAGCCTCGTTGCTTATGCAATGTGGAAATATGAGTTGTTTAGCATAAATCCTGCGCTGGCAGCAGAAAATATCATATCTACAATGCCTGATTCATTAGTGCTTGCTGATTTAAAAGGAAAAATCATTAAAGTAAACAGAGCCCTTATCAACTTTTCAAAATATGCTGAAATGGAACTTATAGATAGACCAATCCTAGATTTATTTCTCGATAGTCAAAAAGGAATAATAGTTCTAAATGAATTAACAGAAAAACGCAAAATTACTAATTTAGAAACCCAGTTTAAAACTAAAGCGGGCAAAGAAAAAACTGTAACAATCTCAGCTTCAATAGTAGAGAATAATCGAGGACAGGACATCGGAATTACATGTATTATTCACGATATCACCTATCGCAAACTGATGGAAGAAAAACTTTTGAAAACAGAAAGGTTTGCTTCAATAGGTGAATTAGCCAGCATGATAGGTCATGATCTACGCAATCCTCTTACTAGCATAAGAGGCGCAACATACTACCTAAAAAACAAATACGCTAACCAAATTACCCCAACAGAAAACGAGATGTTCAAAACAATAGAAAGAAGCATAGCCTACTCAGATAAAATCATCACAGATCTGCTGGATTATTCAAGAGTTATAAAATTAGAATTAGAGACAGTTACCCCGAAAGCATTACTCAAAAATGTCTTTTCCGTAGTTCAGGCACCGGAAAATGTAGTAATAAACGACCTAACTAAGGATAGCCCAGAAATTAAAGTCGACTCTAGCAAAATTATACGCGTCTTTGCTAACATCGTAAAAAATGCCTTTGATTCCATGCCAAATGGAGGAAGCCTAAGCATAATGCAGAAAAAAAATAACAAATACGTAGCAATCTACTTTAAAGATACTGGCGAGGGAATGTCTGAAGACACACTGAGTAAACTTTGGATACCATTATTTACCACTAAAGCGAAGGGGATGGGATTCGGCTTATCCATCTGCAAAAGAATCATAGAAGCGCATGGTGGGAAAATATCAGCTGAAAGTACAATTGGAAAAGGATCGATCATAATAGTAACTCTTCCACTTGACTCACGCATAAAAGAAGAGAACAATCAGATGTTCATTAATCAACCTCAGCTTTCTTTATCAATTACCGACCAAACTTAATCAGTTAGAGGAATTACCCCATCATACCGTTCTATCCAGTCAAAGATAGGAGAACAGAGGTATCTTCAGCACACATTAAAGATAAAAGTTGAAGCTATCTTAGTAATTAAAGAAAACTATCAACTCAAAATCGGGGTAGACAAGTTGAGTAAAATTCGTTTTGGAGTGTTTTTACCAGCCTATGCGTTCCAAACTGGAAAAGCAGACTCTACGCTGTTTGAAGCCTACAAGAAAGTAGTTTTAGAATGCGAGAAATTAGGCTACGATTCAGTTTGGCTCGATGACCATCTGATGTTTGCTAGAACACAAATTCTTGAATGCTGGACTACGCTTTCTGCGCTTGCTTCAATCACTAAACGCATACGAATAGGCACGATGGTGACCCCCACTGGCTTTAGGAACCCCGCTCTACTGGCTAAAATGGCTACAACAGTTGACATAATTTCAGGCGGCAGATTAGAATTAGGGATAGGCTCAGGAATTCAACCCGAAGAACATTACGCTTACGGCTACCCATTCCCGGAATTTAAAGTTAGAACTCAACGAATGCAAGAAGCAATAGAAGTCATAAAAGCCCTGTGGACGCAAGAAAATGCATACTATGAAGGAAAATACTATCACGTATCAAACGCTATCTGCGAACCTAAACCAATGCAGAAGCCACATCCACCCATAACTGTGGGCGGCAGCGGAGAAAAATATACTCTAAAAGTCACAGCAAAACATGCAAACAAATGCGACCTAGGCTATTTACCTTCAATAGACATATTCAAACATAAACTAGAGGTTCTAAAAGAACACTGTAAAAGCGTTGGAAGAGATATTCAAAAAATAGAAAAAACCTGCTGGCCAGCTGGTCAAATCTTAATCACATTAGACAAAGATTCACTAAATCACACCATCGAGCGTGTTAAACCTAAAAATATAAGCCGAAACGACTTTGAGAAATACTGTCTAGCAGGCACCCCTGAAGATTGTAGACAAAAATTGGAGCCATATATACACCTAGACGTAACAAACTTCATGCTTTACTTTGGGGAATTACCAGATACAACTAGCCTTCGAAGCTTTGCAGAAAAAGTCGCTAAAAAAATGCAGTAGTTACTATAGAGGAGGAAACCCTATCTCTGGATAACGGTCCCATTCCAAAAAATTAGTCTCCTATATTGCAGAGCCGCGGAGTGCTGATTTAATGCATCCTCATATATTACATCTAAGAAATTGCCGTAGGTTTCTATAAGACTATTAGTATCAGTCCAAACTTGGGATGAAAGCACATCAGCTTCCCATAAACCCCAAATCTTATCATATGCAGAGCGAAAACCATAACCGTATCCTGTAGGAAGCACATACGCAGTATTAGCGATGTATGATTCGCTTTGCGGATTAGTTTTTGTATAGTTCCAGAATTGCTCCATAGCTTCAAGATGCCCATCAGTCAGAGTCCCAAGTGAGGTAGGGTGAGTATTGTTTTCAGGTGAATTGAAGACAACTATGTATTTTGCTTGATTTTCATATGCTAAAACCATGTCCTCATAAAGCTGATTAGCTTCCTCCAAAAAAGGAGCCTGATTATATTTCCAAGTAATTATAACACCCCATTCCTTATTTTCACTGTGCGCCGCTCCTCTGCAGAGAGAATTAGAGACTTGCCGGCTCTGATTCCCAACATACTGAGTTAAGATAACGTCATATCCGGACAAATAATCGTACCAGTAAAGAGCATAATCAGAAGTAAAAAGTCGCAGATCAGGGGAAGAATAATAACAATTGTAATTAGTTAACGCGTTACTAAGATGATTCACATAGATTTGACTTGCCTGAGTATAATTGTCAGCGTTTTCCAGAATAGGATGATTTTGATCTATTTGTTGCCCTCCCGCCTCATCAAACATATAAGCACCTATGAACTGGTTCCCCCATTGCTGAGCAGTCACATTAAAGAATGATGGATCTGGCCCTCTTGGAGGAAAGCTACCGTTGGTAGCAAAGCCCACATAGATCATAAAATAGAAACTTTTTTGATACAAGTAATCGCATACTCGAATTAACGCTTCAGTATCTTCAGTAACATCCAGTGAACCAATTACTATTAGATTCGCATATCCTTCAACCGCATCGGCTGTTTTATAAACATCAGTTTCATTCCCATAGCCAACATCAACACCCACAAATATTGTAGGCCCATCACAATCTTGATTCACCTCTAAAAACGTATTAGCCCCTATAAAAGCTAAGGACAATCCAGATAAAAGTAATAGAACAGAGATTGGAATTACAATATTGCCCTTTAAGCCTACTTTATGCTCATCGGCAAACTGTATTTTCAGAACATGAAAAAGACATAGATAGATATTCATTTAGACAATCTTTAACCAAACAATACATAAAAAACTAACTCCTTCATCCAGTAGATTATACTTTTTCAAGTAAGAACTTTTAAGCGGGAAAATTAAGTATGATTCGCGTGTATCTGAATGCTTTCCACTGATAAACCCTTGTCTAAGATTCTATATCTGATAGGCGTTATTACTATTTTTCTGGCTGTCTATTCGCAGTATTTTATTAAGCTGGGACAGATAGGGGGATTTCTTGTAGTATATGGTTTGCCGGTTGCAGTTGTTAGCTTATTTTTCGGAAAAGAGCTGCTAAGACGCGCAGCGAAGAATAATAAGACAGCGGCCAAATTTGGCATGGGACTATTTGGAGGCATTACTCTATTGGGGATTATGCTTTCAGTTGTAGTAATAGCGTTACTACTAATTTTTGAACCTCAAACTTTGGATTTATTAAATAAACCCAATCCAGTATTGGACATATCTTCAAATGCAGCATGGATAATGATTGCGATTTCGTTTCTTGTAGTAGGTCCGGCTGAAGAATATCTTTTCCGTGGTTTCATGTATGGAGGACTACTAAAAATTACAAAAGGAAAGCACTGGCTACCTTTAGCAGTTGTTTCAAGTTTACTATTTGCATTTGTGCATGCTTACTATGCAATAACCTATGGCGTCGCAAGCATAATAGCGTTCATATCTATAACCGGATTCGCCTTTGCCATGGCAGTTACATATTACTGGTCCGACGGGAACCTACTAATCCCAGCCATTATTCATGGACTTTATGATGCAACTGGCTTCTTAGGAGTAGCCCTATCAGACAACACAATCGCAGTAGTAGCTAGAGGCATTCTGATAAGCGCCGGCTTAGTACTCGCAGTGATATATCTACCTCAAAAAATACAACAAAAAAGGACAAAACAACCTAACGATTCACTAGAACTTACAAACCCTACAAGCACCTCTGGACCATCTATTTAGCGATTTTGATTCATGAAAAATCAGTTTTTAAAAAAGAAAGAGTCTCCATATCTTTACAGCTTTAGCAGTAAAGAAATTTGAGGAAAAAAGTTTCTAACGTTTAGAGTCTGAAAAATTATGCTTAGAATTATTATTAAAAAAAATAAAAAAGGAAAGAAGGGGAAAGATTTTGTTTTTTTTTTATCTCTTCCAAAGCATGAAGATGATTATGAGCGCAGCGATTAGTCCTATGATTACGGCTATGAGTATGTAGAGTTCGTATGATGATGATACAGCTTGGGCGCCTGCAAGTACACTGACTGTAGTCTGTGCATTAGATGGCCAGTATGAGTTGCTGCCTTCGAATGATGCGTTGATTACGAATTTGCCTTCTGCGTCAGGTTTCCACTCGAAACTATAGAGGCCGTATGCGTTGCTTGTCACTACGCCTAAATCGCAAACATTGCCATTGGCATCAGTTGCTGTTAGTTTTACTGGTACACCAGCTGCATTTGCGGGACAAGGCTTTTGCATATAGATGTATTCCATATATGAGCTCATGCTTGCATCTGAGACTGCTGCTACTACTGGGAATTCGCCACTTGCTACCTTTGCTTTTGCGCCTGCAGATACATCAGTGACCATACCTTGTATGATCATGCTTTGTCCTTTAGCTACTCCAGTTAATGGTGCTTCCACGGTGGTTTCGCTTGGGCCTTTGGCTACTGCGTATATTTGGTTGTCGTAGTAGTTGTAGTAGACGAGTGTACCTTCCGCGAGGATTCCTGTTGAGGTTCCTGGTCCTCCAGATTGACCTGCCCAACCGAGCATAGTCCATATTTCATTTCCGTTATATGCGTCGATGCAGTAGATTTTTTCGCCTTTGTATAATGGATAGTTAGGTGAGTGTTCATTGTTGAAGGCATAGACTTTGCCGTCAGCTATTGCTGCGATGAATATCGGATAGTTGCCCCAAACGGTCTCGTCGCCACTGTTGGTGTTTGCATATCTCCATTCTAATGCGCCTGTCTTCATGTCATAGCACATGATTTCTCCACCGAAGCCTTGAGTATAGAGGTTACCATATGCTACAAAGCCCACTTGGCCCCCACCTTTTCCACTGCCGTAGTATGTGAAGTCATTTTGTGATGCACTTGTTGGACCCCATAGTTGATCTCCGGTGTCAACGCTAAAGCCTAACCAT
>CAZQTZ010000073.1:0-9386 GCA_964596465.1 uncultured Candidatus Bathyarchaeia archaeon
TTAAACTGAAAGCTATGCGTGCAGGTGTTTGGTTTAGAGCTTTACCCAGAATTGATAGAGTACTAGTGGATTTAACAATAAAAATTGCTGATACTATACGTAGTCCAAATCTTGCACAACGCATTCTTGCCGTCGCAGGAAAGTTGGAAGGTATTCTTGAGAGTAAATTTGCCCGTTTTGTTCGAGAGTTCGGTCTCCCTATTACCCAAAAACTTAGTGTATTCGCTAAAACCTGGGGTCATAATGCTGCTGGGAAATGGGCGAATGATAAAGACTTTGCTCGGTATTGGGCTGTTATGAAGCTCAACGGGCATCCGCTCGATGGTTGAGGATGAAAAAGTAGTTTTATCCATGATTAGCATACTTGAATTACTCTTGGTGGTCGTTTTTGCGGTGGTTTACTTTTGGGTATTTTACAATGTGCCCATTTTAGCTACCGGTGTAAAGAATGCGCTTAAGAGTAAACAGGAAAGGCGAAATCGAAAGTTTATTGAAGAACGAAACTTGCCTTCTTTTTCTGTTATTTTACCTGTTAAAAATGAGGAGAAACTTGTTAGCAGACTTTTTGATGCGCTGCAAAAAATCAACTATCCTAAAGAAAAAATGGAGCTTTTAATAGTAGAGGATGGTTCTTCAGATGATACTTTCGATATTTGCAGATTATTCGCAAATGCGCATGCGAATGTTAGGGTGTTACAAAGAGCCTTTTCCGACGGCAAACCGTCCGCCCTAAATTACGCCCTTAAATTTGCTAAAAATGAAATCGTGGCCATTTTTGATGCGGATAATGTACCCGAGGTAAATTCTTTTCTTAACGCCGCAAAATATTTTGATGATCCATCTGTTGCCGCGCTTCAAGGGCAAACATTATCTATTAATTCTAAGGAAAACATGCTTACACAATTCATATCCTATGAAGAAGCGATTTGGTGCGAAGCCTATTTGCGTGGAAAAGACAGCTTAGGATTATTTGTTCATTTGAAGGGCAGCTGCCAATTCATAAGGCGAAGTACATTAGCGAAGCTGTCAGGATTCGATGAGAATACTCTATCTGAAGATATGGAAATTTCTGCGCGACTCACTGAGAACGGGTATAGTATCAAGTATGGTGGAGATGTGTGTGCTTGGCAGGAAAGTCCTTCCTCTTTAAAGTCGTTGTTTAAGCAGCGTACTCGATGGTATCGAGGAACAATGGAGGTCGCGTTCAAGTACGGGCGATTATTAGCTAAACCAAGCATAAAGAATCTTGATGCTGAAGCAACCCTTTATGCTCCATTTATAATAATTGCCTCATTACTTTCTTATCTGGTGGGTTCAGGCGTCTTTTTTATAGAAACACCCTTCAACATCATATGGACCGGTTTTATGTATTTCTCGCTTCTAAGCACCACTGCTACAGTGCTTTTAGCAGGGACTGCTTTAATTTTTGTATCAAAACCTAAACGTGCAAGTAACTTACTTTGGTTACCTTTTGTTTTTGCTTACTGGGGTCTACAGGCTTTCATCGCTTTGTATGCTGCATTATTGATAGTTCTTCGAAGACCTAAAAAATGGGTGAGAACTGAAAAGACCGCTGTTGCGGACTTGACCTTTATCGTCGATCAAGAGTTGGAGGTTACTGCTAAAAATGGTGGCTAATCCTCCAATCCGGGCTATTAGTTTGAATCGTCTGGTTACAATAAAACTAACTAATATTCAGGGCTTACTTGTTTGCTTAGCTATTGGTTTTTTTGTTAGGTTAATCCCTGAACTCCTGGCTTTCTCTGCTCCTATAGGATTTGACACAATCTACTATGCTTCAGTTATGAAGAATGGAGTGATTCTTTCTGATTGGACAGCTTTCTTTAGCTCAACATGGTTACTTAATACGCTGATTGTTCCTCTTTATGGCATCTTGAAGATTGATCCCTTTTTGTTATTGAAATTGATAGGACCTCTGTTATATGGTCTAAATGTAGCGGGTGTTTACTGGTTTGCGCGTAAGAACCTTGATTGGAGTACGACCATGGGTATACTCGCCGGGGTCTTTTTTGCGCTGCAGTTAGCTTCCCTGCGTATAAGTTGGGATTTGCTAAGAAATATGCTAGGTTTAGCTACTCTTCTTTTTGCATTATCCTACATTAAAGACGTAAAGTCTACTCGAGGCGCTCTGGTTTTTTCCATTCTCTCATTATTGGCTGTCTTTTCTCATGAATACACTGGAGTAATTTTGATATTCGTAGTCATCGGATTTGCTGTGTGGCGTTTGGTTAAGGGGCGTTCAGATCTATCCCAGCGACTAATACTTGCTACCCTCCCAGCTTTAGGCATTTTTTCGATTGGTATGTACCTGCGGATGTTTCCTATAAGCACTGTTTCAACAACAAATGTCATATCTGCCGGCGATCTTGTAAATGCGAATCCAAGTAGCCTCTTTTTCCTTACCAACTATTTAGAAATAAAATCATCTGTAGATTTCTATACGAACTATTCAGCCTTAGCTCTAAGTGTTGGTTTACTCTTTTTGGTGTTATATGCGCCGTATCTTTATTTGGCCTTTAAGGGCTTTTTTAGAAATCGGGTTCTAACTTTATGGACCGTTCTGCTGTTAATTGGTTCATTTAGTTGTCTGGTTATTCCTTTTTGCGCTTTAAGTTTTTGGCATAGATGGATGTTTATGCTTGCTTTTCCTTTCACGTTCTACTCTGTCTATGGGTTAAAAAAATTGTATAAGCGAGTAAAAGAGGAGAATTATAGGCAGAGCTTGTCATTCTTTTTTTCGAAGAAGACAGCTATCATGATTTTACTAACTTTCTCTCTTGCTTTGGCATATCTGGCCTCCCCACTTTTAATGGTTTACGCAAACACAAGTGTACCTTCAGCAACTGGCACCTATCTATACTTCTCCAATAGTCCCTCAGTGCCCTATCAAGATGTGAATAGTGTAACTCAAGCAATGAATTGGTTAAACAGCACATTAGATTCTTCTTCATGCGTAATTCTACAGCATGCTTACTTGTTCTGGGGTCAACTGTATTTAGATAAGTCGCATTCGATTGTGACATTTGAAACCAATGATGTACCTTTAGCGGTTAATAAGGCATTGGAAAACGATTTCAGTACTATATATTTTGTCTGGTGGAATCAACCAATAGGTTGGTATAATGTTTCAGTACCTGACAGTTTTGTCATAATGCAAAGTTTTGATCGTATTTCTGTATATGTCTATGGAGCGTAGAATTTTGGTTTCTGTTGAAAAACAATTAGAAGCATTCGAGACAACTTTATCTCAGTTTAAGCCTTATGTCGTGGTTGGTATCCCCGCGTATAATGAGGAGAATACAATTGCGAAAATTGTTTTAAACGCTCAAAAGTTTGCCGATGCAATAGTGGTTTGTGATGATGGTTCTTCCGATTTGACTTCTATAATTGCCAAGCGCCTAGGTGCAGATGTTATTACTCATAAACAGAATTTAGGTTATGGTGCCGCTATCCAGAGCATCTTTAGAAGAGCTCAGGAATTAAACGCGGATGTATTGATAACTATCGATGGGGATGGTCAGCATGATCCCGAAGAAATACCTCGCTTAATCCAGCCTGTGATTGACGGCGCTGCTGATGTTGTATTAGGCAGTAGATTTATGGAAGCTGATGGAACCGTAGAGATGCCTATCTATAGGCGAGTTGGGGTCCAATTCATTACCAAACTAGTAAATCAATCAGCTAATAGAGAAGTTAGTGATGCGCAAAGTGGATTAAGAGCATATGGTCGATATGCGTTACGAAAGCTTCAAGTTTTTGAAAACGGCATGGGCGCTAGCATTGAGATTCTGCTTGAAGCAAGTAAACATAATCTCAAGATTTGTGAGGTTCCAAGTTCATGCAAGTATGATACTAGCGATGGTGTTAAGACATCAACCGAGAATCCTTTGAAACATGGAGTAGGCCTCATAATGTCTATAATTAGACTAATAGTTGAGGAAAGACCGCTAACGGTGCTCGGGATACCTGGTATAGTGTTTTTGATAGCCGGGACTCTTTTTGGATTATGGATGCTTCAAATTTATGCAATAGAGCATTATATAGTTACAAATATCGCTTTGGCATCTGTCGCTTTTGTGTTAATCGGGTTTTTTGCCCTATCTACCGCGATAACTTTGTATGCTATTACGCGAATCACAAAAAATAAAGAGTCCACATAGAATGCGTATAGCCAGGATTAGACATCTTTTCTATCCTAACTTACCTAAAGATTACATCTATGATTTATCTGCACAGCAGGCTAAAAATGGGCACGAAGTTGTAGTGTTTACTTGGTGCCCTCATAGATTTTGTTCAAACATGAAGGTTGATGAAGGTTTTGTCGTGCATGGTTTGAAAGGTGTAAATTTGAATTATGGTTTTCTTAAAGAATACCCCTATCTGCCTAGTTTACCCTCAAACCTTGAGGATTTCCATCCTGATCTTATCCATTGTGAATCTCATCTTTTCTTACCTACCATTCAAGCTGTTAGAAAAGCAAAAAAACTAGGCATTCCATCGATTGTTACTATCCATGGAGTATTTGCCGAAAGAGATTTAGTGATTAATCTTTTACAGCAAGCTTATCTTCGAAGTTTATGTCAGACAGTTTTTAAAATGTCTACACGAATCATCTGCTTAACTCGCGAGAATCTGATTGAAATAGAAAAGTTAGGTTGTCCCTCTGAAAAATTAGCCTTAGTTCCAAACGCCGTCGACACCAACCTTTTCGCCCCTAGCACCGAACATGAAGAAAACCTTATCGTATGGGTAGGCCGATTTGTCCCTGAAAAAGGTCTGCCTTTCTTGATTAAGGCAGCAAAAATCATATCCAAAGAAAAAAATAACGTCAAATTTCTGCTAATTGGATATGGACCTTCTAGACCAATGATTGCTGAATTAGCTAAAAAATATGGTTTACTCGGCAAATCTGTTGATATACTTGGTCCTTTGAATCATAAAGAGATTGCCAAAATTTTAAGTCGCGCAACCCTTTTTGTTTTTCCCTCTATTCGAGAAGGAATGCCTTTAGCTCTACTTGAGGCAATGTCCTGTGGTTTACCTGTGATAGTTTCAGATTTTCCCGGCGTTAGCGATGTCATTAAAAACGGGATTAACGGTCTAATTGTGCCTTCTAAAGATGCTTCAGAGCTTTCAAAATCAATTTTATACCTTTTGGAAAACCAATCCACCCGACAAAGACTAGGTGAAAATGCCCGAAACTCAATAATTCATAGACATAGTTGGGATAAAGTAACAAAGACTATTGATATGGTCTATAACGATGCTGTTAGCAGTAGCTGATTTTTTTTTGCGAAAATCTTATGAAGGCTTTTTTGTAAGATTGTTTTGAGGAATTTTTTGGCAGTCTATTTTGTTTATGGCACTGATGTTACAGTTAAGGGTGTTTTGGAGAAGGGTAATTTCGGTCAAATGAAGGCAGAAATCGAAAACCTCTCTAAATTTTCTAAGGTTCTTGTTTCCACTAAGGATTCTGCTTCTTATTCTGCCCTTTTTAACAAAAATGTTCAGCATTTATTCTGTAAACTTTTTTCTTTACCAGACAACACGGTAGGCAAATTGATTAGTTCAGGGCTTTTTTCTCTTGTCGGCATCTTTTCCTTACTTAAGCATTCTAAGGAAGTTGATATTGTTGTTTCGCAGGGTACAATAAGCCTTCATGGCGCTTTTGCTCATGCGTTATTAAGGAAACATCATGTTTTATTTTTACAGTATTTCGCTTTCAAGGAGCAATTGCTACTCAAACGCAGTATCCTTAGTCATCTTTTCAAGATTGTTGAATTTATTGCAATTAAAGAATGTGATATTGTAATTGCGCCTAACCAGAGCTTGAAGGAGGAAGCTCTCTTTTATGGCGCAAAAACTGTAAGTGTTATCCCGAATTTTGTGGAAACGGAGAAAATTATTAAACTTCCAGATAGGTCTTTTCTGAGAGAAAAATTCGGTTTTTCTAAAGGGAATAGAGTTCTTCTTTTTGTCGGTCGTTTGCATCCTGTGAAGAATGTTGATTTAATTTTAAATTCATTTGCTAAATTAAATGAATCAGAAAATTGTTCCCTGATAGTAATTGGTGATGGTCCAGAAAAGAGACGATTAATGGACTTGGCTTTAAGTTTGGGAATTGAGAAACAGGTAAGCTTTGTAGGATTCAAATCTAAAAATGAAGTTTTACAGTATATGAAAGCAGCTGATTTACTTGTTTTAGCTTCTATTATAGAGGGGCAGCCTCGTGTTATTTTAGAGGCTTGGGCTTGTCAGCTTCCAGTTGTAGGTTCAAGGGTTCCAGGAATCACAAATTTAGTTACAGATAGATTTGATGGTTTATTGTTTGACCCCTTTTCAGAAGAGCAGCTTTGTGAAGCAATCCGTTCGGTTTTAAAGGATGAGGTTTCTAAAAAACTCGTTAGCAACGCCATGAAAAGTGTGGATTCATATAGTGAGAAAAATGTTCTTCTAAGACAGGAAATCGTAGTAAAGACCTATTTATCTAAATCAAAAAATATGGACTCTTAATTGCCAAATACTTTATCTCATCTCCCTATTACAGGAAAATTATTTTCTATTATTATTCCTAATTTTAATGGGGAAAAATTTCTTGAGAAATGCATAGGTTCCATACTTTCAAGCAGTTATCCCAATTTTGAATTAATCGTAATAGACAACAATTCCAAAGACAGCAGTTTATTTATCCTAAACAATTATGCTAATGATGAACGCGTAAAAATTATTTCACTCAAAAGGAACATAGGATTTGGACCTGCTAATAATTTAGGGATTAAAAATTCCAGAGGCGAATTTGTTGTTTTTCTAAACAACGATACTTATGTAGACGAGAATTGGCTGTCTGAACTGTTAAAAATTTTTACTCTAGATGAAACAGTTGCTGCGATTCAATGCAATTTACAAAATATGTTTTCTTCAGGTGTATACTCGTTAGGCGGTGCTCTTGACTATTCAGGGCGACTTATTCCAGTTGAATGTTTATGGGAAGTCTCCCCTACTCTAAAAGCGGAGAATCGGCTTCTTTGGGGGTGCGGCGCAGCACTATCAATTAGGCGAGCAATCATTGATAAAACTGGTGGATTTGATAACAAATTGCCCAACGATGAAGTCGACCTTTGTTGGCGAATTAATATGCTAGGCGGAAAAATTTTACGGGCTCCAAAATCTATTGTGTATCACTATGGCTCAGGCTCTTTTGGTAGTAAACTTAATGCTAAGAGAATCTATCATTCAGAGCGTTCAGTAATCACTGCTTGCTATAGAAATTTCAGTTTTTCATCATTTTCTAGTGCTCTAAGTTATTTAATGGCGTATCTACTGCTAGCTTTAGCTCAGGATATTTTCTTTAGAAAACGTTCAGATATTGTCACAAACCGAATCAAAGCTTATTATCATTTTCTACTAGATTTAAAAGACATTTCTTCTCAGAGGCAATATGTTCAAAATAAAATTCGAAAGGTAAGTGATGTTGAGATTAAGAAGTTGATGATAAAGCCAAATCCATTATTGCTCTTCCGATACTCGCAAATAACCCGTTACCCGACCAAGCGCAGGTTGTCTGTTTAAACTTTGACTGCTGATTCATTTAATAATCTAATTTATTTTAGCATATTATGTCCAACTTATAATCGTTCAGCCCTTCTTAGAAGAGCAGTGGAAAGTGTCCTTAAACAAAATTTCAAAGATTTTGAATTAATAGTAATCAATGATGGGTCGACTGATGATACTCGTGAATTAATAAAATCCTTTAATGATAAGCGTATTGTATATTTTGAAAATGAAAAAAACTGCGGAATTAACGTTGCACGAAATAAAGGTTATTCAAAGGCCAAAGGCAGATATGTTGCTTTAATAGATGATGATGATGAATTGGCATCCTTTGCTTTACAATTGGCTTTTGCCACTATAAACAAGGTAAATCAGAAAATATTATTTTTTAATTCTTTTGATGTTGAAGCGAAAAAGATTAGCGGGAAAGTTCTATCAAAACCTATTATCATAAAATATGTTGATCTCCTTTCTCAGAAGCTTAAGGGTGATTACTGGGTTGTTTTCGAAAAAACTCTTTTTCAAGGCGAGAAAATTTTTGATGACGCTGTCGGAGGCTGTGGAAATACTTGGCTTAGACTGCTTAAGAACAATGATGGCTTTTATAATCCCGCCGTCGTCTATTTTGCATATCGAAAACATAATTTCCAGAGAATCACTAATTATAGAAGCTGGAGAGAACGCGAGTCCAATGCGCAGAAATTATTTAGTGAATTTGGTGATGATATGAAACTCTGTTGTCCTAAAATGTATGCAAAACAGGCAGCTATTTTAGCATTTTACCAATTACTGAATAAGAAAAAATTGCAGGCGCGATCTAATATTCTTCTATCTTTAAAGAACCGTTTCTCTGTTTATGCCGTAGCATTATTACCTTTTACATACGTCGGCAATAACATTCTTCCTACAATTTACAAAATATCAAAAAAATATCTTGACAGGATTCACTTTTAATGACTAATTTCTCTAATATTATATTAAATAAATTTTCTTTCAAAAATCCATTACTTTTCGAATGGGTTATTCTTCTTTACGTTATATGCGGTTCAATAATAAGCCATATTTTTCCTATTCCTGAACTGATTAAATCAGTTCTCGCATTACCTTCTTGGTTGATACTTCCTTATTTATTTGGATCCTTCTTCAGACTTGCACTAGGTCGATTACGCATAGTCTGCTTCAAAGGTATTGATGCTGGAATATTTTCATTAATTTTTGGAATATATTCATTAATCATATTTACTTTTCTTTTAGATTTACTTGGATTTTCTTTACTCCTTTCTTATCTGTATCTAATAGTTTTAGGCTTCGGAATAGCGTATTTAGCAATTAAGACTATTGGAAAATCAGATGATGATCTGCAGATTAATGGCGAAAAACTTAGAGCCTATTTGCCAATTCTAATATTTTGCATTCTTGTAAGTGTTATCCCTGCTCTGATGAAAACATCAGTTCCAGGTTTTCCTTACGGAACAATCGAAACTATTTCAATTCCTTTTGAACAAACACAACCTGCCATAAGATTCATGGAACATGGCTATCTTCAACATCCTAGAATCTATGATTATGTATCACTCGGCATGAACAGCAGACTATTCAACATAGAACCTCTGTCATTTATCTGGGCTTCTCCGTTTCTGATGATGGCCATATTCTCCACTGGCCTCTATCTTTTTACATATAGCATAAGTAAAAACAAACCTTTTTCGCTTATAGCCGTATTTATCGGATCCTTCTTAAATATGAATATTTTCAGAGATGCCCCTCTCCTTTTCAAAGCTAATGTGTTTCTTTACATATTTTTGCCATTCATA
>CAZQTZ010000074.1:0-9326 GCA_964596465.1 uncultured Candidatus Bathyarchaeia archaeon
CGGCGAGAGTGCTGATGCAGATGGTGTAGGTACAGTAGGGAATCCCGTATGCGGGGATATGATGACCATGTACATTAAAGTAAAAGACAACCGAATAGCGGACATTAAATTCAAAACTTTTGGCTGCGGAGCTGCAATAGCCACAAGCAGCATGACCACAGACATGGCTAAAGGGAAAACACTAGAAGAAGCCCTAAAAATATCTCGTGCCGATGTTGCTGGTTCATTAGGAGGTCTACCTCCGGCAAAGATGCACTGCTCAAATCTAGCTGCAGATGCACTGCATGCGGCAATACAAGATTATTACAAAAAACGGCAAGCAGCTGATGAGGTGAAAAAATAGTGCCAAAAACAAAGAAGACAAACATAGGTAAATGTGAATTCTGCTCACCTGAAAGTTCTCCTGATCTCTGTAAACTTGCAACAGCCAAAACGAAAATAGATGGTAAAGAATACAATGCTTGTTGCGTTAGATGCTCTGGCGTTGAACCAAAAAAGAAAAAGAAGAACCCAAAATAAACCTGTGCAAACTAAAAGATTTTTTTTCTTTATCGTTAATGAAGGTTATTTTGCTTATAACTTAAGCTAATCGCGCATAAAGGAAAAGAATAATTTTATTTATTCGGCAGGCAAAGTTTGTTTAAAGGTGCTTTAAAATGGGAAGAGGATCTGGTTTCGGAAAAGTAATTTTATTTGGCGAACATTTCGTCGTACATGGTATTCCGGGTATTGTTTCAGCGACAGACGCTGCAACAGACGCGGAAGTTAAAAAAATCGCAAAAGGTTTAGTCATAAAAGATGAACGATCAGGGTCTAAAGGTTACGCTGAAGAAAAAAAACTTCAACAAATCGAATCAATTGAACGCATGTTAAAAGCGATGGGGATGGCTCCGGATACTCCTATGAGTATTTGGATAGGCGGCAACCTGCCGGGTTTCAGCGGATTAGGAGCTTCTGCAGCAAGTAGTGTAGCTATTGCAAGAGCTATTTCAGAAGAGTTTGATCTAAAACTCTCAAACGAAAAAATTAACGAAGTCTCTTACGAAGCAGAAAAAGCCTATGCGGGTAATCCTTCAGGCATCGACAATACAGCCGCAACTTATGGAGGATTGATGTGGTTTAAGAAGAACATGACAGGTGGCCCGGACTACGTGGAAAGACTGCGCATCTCTAAACCAATAGAGATAGTTATAGGTAGCACTGGTAAAGTCGCCAACACTAAAGCGATGGTTGAAGGAGTGGCTAACCGCAAAAAACAGAATCCGCAAAAATATGACCCCTTATTCAAAAGAGCCGAAGAACTTGCTTTAGAAGGCAGAAGAGCATTAGAAGCAGGCGATCTCAAGAAGATAGGTGCTCTTATGAACGAAAACCATACTATACTACAAGGTATAGAAGTGTCTAGCAAAGAACTTGACATGCTAGTTAATCTTGCTAGAAAATTAGGTGCTTATGGCGCCAAACTTACAGGCGGCGGAGGCGGAGGATGCATGACCGCACTAACACCCGGTAAAGAACTCCAAGAAAAAATCGCAACCGCTATCGAAAAAGAAGGCTTCCAGGTGCTCCGCACAAAGATAGGAGTACAAAAAATATAAGCAAACACGAATGAATAAAACGTAGGATTGAGGAACATGGGTTTCAGAAATTTTATAGATCAACTCGAAAAAAATGGGCAAATAACTCGCATAAGAAAAGAAATTTCAACTGAATATGAGATAGCTAGCGTTATTGAAGCGCTCGGCGAAAAACCCGTGTACTTCGAAAAAGTTAAAGAATCCAACTTGCCCGTTATAGCGGGACTTGTTTCCTCAAAAGATTTAATCGCTCAAGCGATAGGCACCACTAAGAACCAACTTTTACCTAAACTCTCCAAAGCAATAGAGACCCCAATAACTCCGTTAGTAGCTGCTAAGGGTGAATGCCAAGAAGTAGTCGAAAATAGTGTCGACTTAACCAAACTGCCCATAATGCGCTACACCGAGAAAGATGGAGCCAAATATATTCCCTCAGCTATTTCAATAATCAAAGACCCCCAATCAGGCATCAGGAACATGTGCTTTCACAGACTAATGCTTCTTGACAGGAATCACTTTGCAGTTAGAATTGTTGAAAATCGCGGAACTGACACTGCGTTGAAGAAAGCCGGAGGAGAATTGGACATAGCTATTTGTATCGGCAACTCAACCTCAGTACTTCTTGCGGCAGCCACGTCTTTACCCATGAATGTTGATGAACTAGGCATGGCAAACGCATTGGAAAAAACTGAGCTAGTTAAATGCAAAACTGTTGATATTGAGGTGCCTAAAGACTGCGAAATCGTACTTGAAGGAAGAATTACCAAAGAGAAAACAACTGAAGGCCCATTCTTAGACTTAACAGGAACTATAGACAAAATCAGGCAACAACCAATTATCGAAATTAAATGCATAACTCATAGACAAAATCCCATCTATCAAACCATACTAGCAGGCAGAAATGAGCATAAATTCTTAATGGGCATGCCAAAAGAACCTACAATATTTAATGAGGTTAACAAAGTCTGCCAATGTAAAGACGTTTACATTACACCCGGCGGATGCAGTTGGCTGCATGCAGTAGTGCAGATTAAAAAACAGAATCCTGATGATGGCAAAAAAGCAATAGCAGCAACTTTTGAAGGACATAAATCCCTCAAACACTGCATTATCGTAGATGAAGACATCAACATATATGATCCACATGACGTTGAATGGGCAATAGCGACACGCTTCCAAGCTGATAAAAACACCGTTATCCTTTCCAATCAGCCAGGATCATCATTGGACCCTTCAGGTGATTTGACAGAGGGTAAAAAAGCCACCACAGCCAAAGCTGGCTTAGACGCAACCGTGCCATCAGTAACCACAGGAAAGGGCTTCAGCAAAGAGCAATACCGAAAAGTTGATTTGCAGAAGTTCCTATAGCTCTTTTTATGTATCTAACTAAAGAAGAACAAAAAATGCTTGACGGCGCAGAAGGCTACGCCGTGAGAAAAAGCATGGAAATTCTTGTCGCATTAGGTGACATCTTCGGAGCTGAGAAACTAATCAAAGTTGGTTCTGTACAAGTTGCCGGAGTATCATATCATAATCTGGGAGACGCAGGATTAGAATTTTTAAACGAACTTGCCAAAGACGGCAGAGTCAAAGTCACAACTACACTCAACCCCGCGGGTATGGATTTAGAAAACTGGAAGCAATTAGGCATAAGTGAAGAATTCGCTAAAAAACAAAACATGGTAATAGATGCCTTTGATAAAATGGGCATACTCATTAGTTGTACATGTACACCCTATCTCATAGGTAACCTTCCAAGATATGGGGAACATGTGGCATGGTCAGAATCCTCAGCTGTAACCTTCGCGAACTCAGTCCTTGGCGCAAGAACTAATCGAGAAGGAGGCCCATCCGCACTTGCCGCGGCATTTGTAGGTAAAACACCTGCTTATGGACTTCACTTAGATGAGAACAGAGTCCCAGACATCCAAGTACAGGTAAACACTAACCTCTTAAAATTGTCAGATTGGGGAGCACTAGGTTATGCAATTGGAAAAAAGGCAGAGAATAAAATTCCTTACATTACCGGTATAAAAGATGCAGATGTTGATGAACTCAAATCTTTCTGCGCATCCGTGGTCACATATGGAGCTAAACCCCTTTTCTACATAAAAGGAATTACCCCTGGAGCTGAAAGCCAAACCCCTCCAAAGGATATAATCAGTATTGAAGAAAATGACCTCAAAAACGCATATGATAACATTAACGATGAAGTTTCAGAAATTGAACTAGTTTGTGTCGGTTGCCCTCATTGCTCTATTAAAGAAATAGCCCAGATTGCTAATTTAGTGAAAGGTAAAAAAGTAGCTGCCAACACCGAATTTTGGATTGCCACTTCCAGATCCGCAAAGGAGCTCTCGGACAAACGTGGATACACTCAAATCATAGAGGCTTCGGGAGGCAAATTCGCCTGTGATACCTGCATGGCTGTAGCCCCACTTAAAGGCAGATTCAAATCTTTAGCTACTAACTCGGCAAAAGGATGCTTCTACTCACGACAGAATAATATGAAAACCAAAATGGGTAGCATAGAAGAATGCATTCAAGCGGCGGTGACTGGAAAATGGAACAATTAAAAGGAAGAATAATTTCAAAAGGAAAAGCTCAAGCAGAAGTTCTCAAAACAACGATGCCCATATCGTTCTATGGAGGAGTAGACCCAAACACCGGCATAGTAATAGAGAAAGGTCACGAATTGCAAGGGATAAGCATTAAAGACAAAATTTTAGTTTTTCCACAGGGAAAAGGATCGACTGTAGGCTCCTATACACTCTATCGAATGAAAAAGAACAACACAGCCCCAGCAGCAATGATTAACAAAGAATGCGAAACTATAGTAGCCGTAGGTGCTATAATCAGCGAAATCCCATGCGTAGACAAAATTGATATAACAAAAATCAAAACCGGCGACCATATCATAATAGAAAACGAAACTGTGATAATACTATAAAAAATCCCCGAACCTAAAATACCGAAGAAAAACGTCTTTCAAATTTTCTTTCTAATACTTCAAATAGAAATAAATCCGATTATTAGAAGAACAACATCTAGAAGAAATCACTTGTTGTTGTTCTTTTAAGTCAATTAAAATATCCAGGATTCTGACCTATGGGCAGAGAAGAGAAACCTTATGCCCGCTTCAGATCAACTTCACCAGTAACATGGCAAATAGCACAGATTAAAATAAGAGGACAAAACCAACACCGCTACCGCGATACAAAGACAGGACGATTCATCAAAAAACCTCTATAATCTTTTTTTTATTTTTAACGATTAGAACCGTTGCTAACGTGATTATCAGAAAAATTGACGGAATTATCCATGCTGGGAACTCTGGGATAGTTGGAAAGGGAATAGGTGTTGGGTTTTGAGTGTGTGTTATTGTCTAAAAAATTCCGAGATTGACCATATTTTTACAAAAGGTCCCGTTAAAAGAATAGAAAAGCCCCTTTATCTTACTGTAATTAACTGTAATCTTAATCAATCAGTGTTTCATAAGACATGTTAAGGTAGTTACGAAATGAGCGAAGCAAAACCGATAATCCTTAAAATTGGCGGCTCCGCTATCACAGATAAAACCGGGGAGTTAGCTGCTAATACTCAAATCATCAATCGGTTAGGAGAAGAAATCAAACGCGCAGACCTTGACAACTTGATTGTAGTTCATGGTGGCGGCAGTTTTGGTCATCCAACCGCGCAACAATACGGAATAAAAGAGGGCTTTAAAGAACCCACTCAGAAACTCGGCTTTGCAGAAACCCACCACGTAATGACCGTCCTTAACGGCTTAATTATGGACGCGCTTGTCTTGCATGAAGTTCCTGCCGTAAGCATGGCCCCCTCCTCCTGCATAATCACTGAAAACGGTAGAATCAAGACCTTCGATGATAACGTATTCAAAGCTATGATGAAAATGAACTTCACCCCCGTTCTTTACGGCGATGCTGTTCTAGATGATAAAATCGGATTCACAATCCTATCAGGCGACCAACTCGTCGCATATCTAGCTATAAAGTACAAAGCAGAAAAAATCGTCATAGGAGTAGATACTGACGGGTTATACGATGCAGATCCAAAAACAAATCCGAACGCTAAACCTTACAAACGATTAACTCTTAAAGAGCTTAAAGAAGTCCAAAGCAAAATGGGCAAGGCTTCAGGAACAGATGTGACAGGCGGGATGGCAGGCAAAATATCTGAGCTTATCCCAGCCATAGAACAAGGAGTCCATGTAACAATTACAGGCGCTACAAAAGCGCAATCGATTATGAGAGCATTAGTAGGTAAGGAAGTCTTAGGCACCGAGATACAGAAGGCTTAGCGGTGGCTGAAGAAACTCAACGACGCAAAGCTGACCATATCCGAATTTGCATCGACGAAAAATCCCAGGCAAAAAAAGCCACACCCGGATTTGAAGATATACACTTCATCCACAAAGCCATACCTGAAATAAACAAACAAGATATCAATCTCTCCACTAATTTTTTTGGTCATAAATTTTCAGCACCTCTTATTGTAGGCGCAATTACAGGTGGAACGCCTCAAGCTGAAAAAATTAATTCTACTATAGCCGAGACAATTGAAGACCTTCGACTTGGAATGGGAGTCGGAAGCCAGAGAGCAGCTATAGAAGATAAAGCCTTAGCTAAAACATTTGCAGTCGCCAGAAAAAAAGCACCCCACGCGTTTTTAATTGCAAATATAGGCGGAGTACAACTAGTTCATGGCTACAGTGTTAAGGAAGCAAAAAAAGCAATAGAAATGATTGAAGCAGATGCAATAGCTATTCACCTTAACGCTCTTCAAGAAGCTATACAACCTGAAGGACAAACCAATTTTAAGGGTGTTTTATCTAAAATCGCAGAGCTATCACTAGAAATTGACAAACCTGTCTTTGTAAAAGAAACCGGAACAGGTATTGCTGCTGAGGAAGCAAAAAAACTTGAAGCGGCAGGTGTAAAAGCCATAGATGTAGGTGGTTTGGGGGGAACAAGTTTTGCCGCTGTTGAATTTCACCGAGCAATTAAAAAAGATAATCAGTTACAAAGATTTTTAGGTGAAGCCTTCTGGGATTGGGGTATTCCCACTGCTACAAGCATAGTTGAAATCGCTCAAACCGTAAAAATCCCCATTATCGCCTCAGGCGGAATACGAAATGGCACCGACATAGCAAAATCACTTGCATTAGGAGCAGAGTTAGCCAGTTTAGCTCAACCAGTACTGCAAACAGCAGTGCAAGGCGTTAAAGAAACCAAAAATCTACTGACACTTTTAATAGAAGAATTGAGAAATATCATGTTCCTTGTTGGAGCACAAAATATTGAGCAACTAGCGAAAACACCAATAGTGATATCGGGTAAAACCGGCCAGTGGCTTGAAACACGAGGCTTCAACGTTGAAACTTACGCTAAAAGGAGCATGACCCTTAGTGGAAATCGAAAAATTCCTTGAAGAAAACGCACCTCTCATCGACAGGGCAATAGAAAAGTACATTCCAAGAAGATTTTCTAAAAAAGATATCCTTTTTCAAGTCAATCCCCCAAAATACAGCTATAATGTAGAAACCATGAACAAAGCCATCGCCGATCCCATCTGGGATATGCTGGATAGGGGGGGAAAAAGATGGCGCCCAGCGCTCTTTCTTCTTATATGTGAAGCGTTAGGAAAGAAAGCTGCTGATTTTTTAGATTTCGCTATTATCCCCGAAGTTGTTCATAACGGTACATTAGTAATTGATGATATTGAAGATACCTCAGAAGTCAGAAGGGGAAAACCTTGCACCTATAAATTAGTCGGCCTAGACATCGCAGTTAACGCTGGAAACGCAATGTATTATTTGCCTCTTTTACCGCTTATGGAGAAAAGAAACCAACTTTCAGCTGATAAATTGAGAGATATTTACGAAATTTATGTTCAAGAAATGATTAACCTCAGTATCGGTCAAGCCATGGATATTGCCTGGCATAAAGGTATAGCAAATGCAGACGACATAACTGAACAAGATTACCTGCAAATGTGCGCCTATAAAACTGGTACTCTTGCGCGTATGGCCGCAAAACTTGCAGCTGTGATTGCAGATGCCGATAAAAATCAAGTTGAGAAGTTAGGGTATTTTGCAGAGAGCATCGGCGTTGCTTTCCAAATGCAAGATGACATCCTTGATTTAACTGGCAAGGAGTTCGCAGAAAAAAAAGGCGGCCTGGGACAGGACATAACTGAAGGAAAACGTACTCTGATGATTATTCACACTCTAAAAAATGCTGATATTCAAGATAAAAAACGTCTTATCAAAATTTTAGGGATGCACACTTCTGATCAAACCTTGCGAGATGAAGCTATTGAAATTATTCAGAAAAATAACGCAATAAATTATGTGAAACATAAAGCTACTAAGATGGTTGAGGATAGCTGGGCAGAAGTTGATAGACTTATGAAAGAGTCTGAAGGTAAGGAAAAATTAAAAGCCTTCGCAGAATTCTTGATTAAGAGAAGCATCTAAACTTTGATCTTTAAGAGCGTAACTATTATGCTAAGAGATAATCAAGAACTCAGAGAGCTTATTCGAAAAAGCGCACTTCTTAACGCCGTACAGCATGATGGCAAGGCACAAGCAGGTCCAATTGTTGGGAAACTTTTAGGCGAAAAACAGGAATTACGAAGCCAAGCTAAAGAACTTACCTTGTTTATTAATGAAGTTCTTAACGAAGTAAATAATCTGCCGATTGCAGAGCAAAAACGTATAGTAGCAGAAAATTGGCCTCAGACTCAGGAAAAAAAGAAAATTGAAGAAGAGAAACATTTACCCAAATTACCAAACACCGATAAATACAAACAAATTGTAACACGATTTTCTCCTAACCCAGATTGCGTCCTGCACTTAGGCTCAGCTAGAGCGATAATATTAAGTCATGAGTACGCTCGAATGTATAACGGGAAATTCATACTCCGCTTTGAAGACACTGACCCTAAAGTGAAGAAACCATGTTTAGAATTTTACTCCAAAATCCGAGAAGATCTTGCATGGCTCGGATGTAAAGTTGATGAAGAGTACATTCAAAGTGATCGAATACAAATTTACTATGAATATGCAGAACGCCTCTTAAAAGCAGGTAACGCCTATGTTTGCACCTGCATACCTGACGATTTCCGTAAAAAGATACTATCTCATGAAGCCTGTCCTTGCCGTAATCTGCCACCTGATGAGCAAATACAACGCTGGAATCACATGTTAGATGGCACTTACAGTGAGGGACAAGCTGTAATGCGTGTAAAAACAGATTTAGATCATCCTAATCCAGCAGTAAGGGATTGGCCTGCATTTCGCAGTATAGACAATAAAAAGTATCCTCATCCACGTGTTGGAGATAAGTATAGAGTATGGCCACTTTATAATATGGCAGCAGGCTTAGACGATCACCTATTAGGAATAACCCATATAATAAGAGGAAAAGAGCACCTAACCAACGGAGCCCGCCAAGAGTTCATGTATAAACATCTAGGCTGGGAATATCCACATGCTATTCATTACGGTAGATTAAAGATAACGGGCGCTTTTCTAAGCAAATCTAAAATTGTCGCAGGTATTCGGGAAGGCAACTTTAAGGGCTGGGATGATCCTCGACTTGCAACTTTTTCAGCGTTACGAAGACGTGGAATTACCCCTGAAGCAGTTAAGAAACTAATAATTGACGTCGGACCTAAACCTGCTGAGATCGGAAGAGCACACGTCTGAACTCCAGTCACGTGTTC
>CAZQTZ010000075.1:0-8973 GCA_964596465.1 uncultured Candidatus Bathyarchaeia archaeon
ACAGAACCACTCGGATCTATCGAACCACCAACACCAGCAGAAGCAACAATCGTATAAGTAACCGAAACCTCAGCAACAGTCACCGTAATCGTCTCAGAATCACTCAAAACGCCATCACTAACAACCACATCAAACGTGTAAACACCAGGACCCTGCTCCTCAGTAGGAGACCAACTGAAAACACCACTACCCGAGTCAATGACAGCACCAGAAGGAACCGCACCACCCAAACTATAAACCAAAACACCAGAAGGCAAACCATCATCAGTAGCCACAGCAGTGAAACTCAACACCGAAAGCTCATCAACATTCCTATCACCAATCACACCCAACACAGGAGCAACATTCTCCAGAACCTCAGCAGGAGAGAACACGTTATCCACGTAAAAGTCTCCTCTGCCAAATCCGGTAGTACTTACGCCACCGATTGCGAAACTAAGGTGAGTTATAGACGGTTGACCAACATACTGCTCATACCCGATTATGCCAGCCTTTGCAAGCACACCGTTAATGTATACATCATATGTTCCCCGACTTCCAGCCACAAAGTTGACGTCGATTCGTATATTGTACCATGTATCATAGTTTAAACCAGCAGCCACCTCATTCCAAGTAGAAGGATCAAGCCAAGGATCATGAGGAGGTGTAGCGTCATTGTTATTCTCTTCCCTAGCAACCAGCTTCATGTCACCGTCAGTACCTGGAGTACTATCCCAGAAAGCAAGTTGCACAAATCGTTCTGCTCCCCCTGAATTCGGACCATTAGTGCCCCCATTATCATTTCCGAGAAATATGTGTGCCCCACGACAAAGATTCTGACTATCAAGGAAAATCTGATCAATGTTTATGTCAAATGAAACACTGAAACTACCCGTCTGAGGCGAGCTAAGCTCCTGTGATAGGTAAACACTGTTGGATGATGTATCAGAGTATGTCTTGAGTGCAGCTTTTTTGCCCGTATTACCTGCGACATCGGAGGTGTCAAGCGTAAGAGCAGGCCGAAGAGGACTATTCCTACTCTCATACCAATCCTGAACGCCAACCGAATCATAAATCAAATCAGCACTATCAACACTATCATCAAACTCGGAATCTACAATCAAAGGAAGCACATTGAAACTCGCACTTATGGTGTGATCTGTTGTCACCGCGTTGAAAGTATATTCGGAGATAACCCCCTGAGGAATGCTGTCAACAAGGACCTCGGTTATCTCATAGCCATCGGTAGCTATGATAGTGAAAGTTTGACTGCCAAGATGGGGTACTTCCACAGGAGTAGATGGAGTAATTGAACCGCCAGCACCAGCAGAAGGTGTGATAGTGTGAGTGATGCCTGTGTTGAAGGTGACGCTTATTGTGTGGTCGGCCCATACATTCGTAAACGTGTATGATGAAACAGCACCAACTGATACACCGTCCACTAAAACATTAGGTACGTAGTCCGGATCGGCTGTAATAGTAAACACTTGATCGGTGCCACCAGCAACCGGAACGATGCCAGACGGAGCTATCGAGCCTCCAGCTCCAGAAGCCGAGGCAGTAATCGTGAAGGTATCTGGATAGTACTCGTTGATAGCTTGCGCCATGAGCATGCCCTGTTCCTCTAACGAGTCAATCGTCCAGGTATTCAGGTGGGGCGTTGGCTCGACCGTAGCCATGTAATCAGGTTGTGTTATAGTCATGATGTAACCTCTGCAAGAGCATGAGTCAACAGGATAGCTGTACGATGTTGGCCTAAGCCAGTCAAAGTCTGTCCATGACGAGAGTATAGCATCGAAAGTGTTCCCAACCGGCGAATAAACAAAGTTTCTCCAGGAAGTGTCATCCATTTGGCTGTGCCAGTCTAGGAAGAAATCTATACCGTTGGATGCGTCTACAGCGGCTATGTTTGCCCTAACCACGTTGACCTCCTGGGTCTCAAAGACCGACTCGTGCCAGTCCCTGTTTGCATCCCTATTCTCCGAAGTAACCCTCGAATTGCCCAAAATAACTCCGTCAGGATTAACCATCGGAACAATATAATACACGAAAGCGTCTCTGGACCTCTGGGCTACCTCGTCCTCTGAAAGTAGAAAGTCGATGAGCCCCCTGATCATGAAGCTGCTGCAAGTCTCAGCCGAGTGCTGCCTTCCAATAATGTATATGGTTTCCTTCTCCGATTCAGGTATGGCGGTGTTCGTGATCTTGACGAGCTTGATGTCTCTGCCCTGCTCGCTTTGCCCCAAAACAGAGGTTTCAACGTAATCGCTAGCATCGATGGAGGTTATGTATTCGCTCATCTCCGTGTACGTGAACGGGAAGAAAGTCGCAACATATACAGTGTTGTCTCCACTGAAAGTTGTGCCAAAAGTGTAGACTCCGCCCGAATAGGTCCCAGCCGGGAATCTCACCCAAGTCTCACCGTCGTAGCTATACACCATCTGGGTGACTCTAGATGTCTGGGTTAGGAAATCAACATCGGCAGCATTTGTTATTCTGAAAGTAATCGTCTCGCCATCAACATTGCCAACTTCGAAGTAAGTCCAATATGTGTAGGTACCGCCAGGGTTTAACACAGGTTCTCCACGTATGGTGAAGTCGATTTGGTTCCCGGTTATAGTGGGGTTGTCTCCGATGCTAGCACTTTCAAATGCCGTGTTTATGGTTAGCGGAGTGAGATCTTCGAAGGTTGCAGTGACTGCTTTGTTTGAATCCATAATGATTGTTGCTGGGTTAGTGCTACCTGTGAGGTCGCCGCTCCATTGGACAAAGCCCCATCCATCGTCGGGCACTGCAGTCAACTGAACCGGTGTATCTGGATCATATAGGCCACCAGAGGGGTCGAGGTCAACGTGACCATTGCCGATGGAGGGGTTTATTGTTAAAGTATTCTTACCAGAAACAGAGAATGTAGCTGTCACAGCGTTATTGGCCTTCTTGATAGTGAAATCCACTGGGTTTGTGGTTCCTGTTATGTCTCCACTCCAACCTGTGAAGGCTAATCCGTCAGCGGGCACCGCAGTAAGCGTAACTATTGAACCGTACGGATAGTTAGACAAGTCGGGATTCTTGTTTACTGAGCCGATTCCAACAACACTCGTAGTCAGGGTACCTTTAGCATCTCCAAAGTAGAGATAGTTGCCTTTAGCCCATGCAGCACCCCAAGCCATCCAATCATCAACAGTCAACTTAACACCAGGATTCGTACTAAGCTCATCATGTGGATTCTCCCACGAAAGCGACTCATCAATACCCAAGGCATTATGCACATAAGTACACGCATAACTAGTCGTACCAGTCACAGTCTCAGGAAAACCACTAGCCCTAATACTAGCTCTAAACGCAAGCAACTCAGGATCAGAAGTACTCCAAGCATAAGTCAACAACTCCTTCGCAGAACCAACCTCAGTATTAATCGTACTGTGAATATCGTTAAAGGAATCAGGCTCAAACGCCAACAAATCAGCCCAAATCCACTGAGTCTCAGGCTGAGAACGAACACCCCAATCCCTATTCAAATCATATTGAAAACCACCCCTCAACGGAGTATACCTGCAAATTCCTTCATAAACGCCATCTACATTCACTATAGGGACTATTCTGAAAATATAGTTACGACGAATGGCCGCCGCGGTTGAATCGTCGGATAATAAGAATCGAATAAGACCTTCAACGTTCCAACTGCAAGCTACCTCACCAGGATGCTGTTGAGCGATAACATATGATTTGAATTTGCCGACATCAGAATATTCAGGATCGGTTATGGTTGCTACTTTTAGTTGTTGACCTCCAGGGGTTGTGCCTAAAGATTCAACTGTTAAGTAGGGGCTAGAGGTGAATTCGGCAAAAAGGGCGTCTCGTTTAGCGATGTTATAAGGAGGCAAGGGAGCTAACCATACCTTACTATTTCCCGATGGGATTGTAATTTCCATAGTGAATGATCTTGCATCACGATCAAATGATACACCTGAGAGGGGAAGTCTTTCCCAATTTATGTTATCATAGCTGAAAACTGGTTCGATCTCAGGCCATCTGTTTCCGGTAGTTTGGCTGGTTCCATAATCAGTTGAGGTGCCATTTTCGATAGTGACTCTGATGGTTTTTCCTGCGGCATTATCCATGCTGAAATAGAACCACCAGTGCTTATCCACGTTATTTGGAGATGTTCCGGAACGGTTCGGGTCATATCCAATTGTGTAGTCAACAGCTGCTGAATACTCTCTAAAACCTGGAGACCCATCTCGGAAGGTGATATTAATTAGATTACCCATATCAAAATCGCTATCAAATATAATGTCGTCAATTGTAGGATCGGGTTCAGTTGTAAATGAGAATTGTTCTGTATCAATATTTTCGCCATCTGAAGCCATAACTTGCCAGGTATAGGTTGTCGCGTAAGCTAGATCGGAAATGGGAACTGAATAAGTTCCATCATAGCCGGAAACAGTAGTTCCTCCTATATCCGGATTTGTAGTAACAACCGCTTCAATAAAATCGTCTTGGAAATCTTTAAGATTGAACTTGAGTTCAGCTAGGTCTTTTGGAACACTTAATGCACCATTAGCTGGAATCGGATTTGAAATAAGTGGTGCCTCTGGAATTGGTGGAGGCACATATTCAGATGCGCCAAGTCTGCGTTCACTGTAGAATTGTACTTCAGATCGTGGTCGAGGGGTTGACTTAGGAGCAATGGTGTCAAAACAATAGACACGCCTGCCTGTACTCTGAACGATAATCTCGTTTAAACCGTCATTATCAACGTCTTGAACTACTGCATATGTAAGCCAACCGCCTAATCCTACTATCTGGTCAACCAAATCATATGTTTTTGATATTTGGTTATAACTATAGATTAAGATACCTGTGTAGTTGCAGGCGATGATATCCATAAAGCCATCACCTGTTACATCGCCAACCTGTGGGGGATAAACACATAAACCAGCTTCTATACGCGCATCCTCTTTCCAATCAATAAGGTCCCAAATTAGAGTGTAGCTAGGAGTGGTATCATGTGTTCCATCGGCGACTATTATTTCGGGGTGGCCGTCATTATCGATATCATAGACAACGGGTTGATAGTGAGTAGGAGTTGAACTTAGAGTTACTTGTCGAATAGTAGTTCCTGTGAGAGCATTTAGAATAAAAATGCTGTTACGATGATTTTCTCCGACTACATCTAATATACCGTCTCCGGTTACATCAATGAGAATCGGACAATAACTACTACTGAGAATTTCTGGCCTTTCCCATAACTTCTCTAAAGTATGAGCATTAAAAGAGCAAACTCCACTGGCGCTTTCGCTATATTCTGTATGTCGGTCACCTACGAATATCTCGAAGAAGCCATCGTTATTAACGTCGGCAAGAGAAATGCCACCTGAACATGGACGGTAAATGAAAACTTCGTTGATTATTTGACCGTCCCAAGTAATGGAGGTGACTCCGCCGTTAAAGGGTTCAATTGCGTCCTCACGGCCAACAAAAATTGTGCAGTAACCATTTCCATCTATATCGGCAACAACTGGACTGGATGTAATCGAGCCTTCACGGCCTCCAGTGTTGAGAGGTAAAGTCCATATTGGATTGCCGGTATTAGCATCTAATAAAACAATACCCGCGGGAAATTCAAGAGTAACCACAATCTCAAAATCACCATCATCATCAACATCAGCCATCTGAGGCTGGCAATAATAACCGATTGCACTGTTGGAATATGTCCATTGTACCTGCCCAGTTTGGCCGTCTAAGCAGGAGACACCGCCTTCTCCAGCCATTATTATTTCTTCGTTGAGATCAGCATCAAGATTGGCAGTTAATACACCAGAAAATCCTCGCGGTAAGCTTGTTCTTACCCATTTCTGAGAAACATAAGGCGCAGCATTTACTGTTATAAGTGGAGCGAATATGCTAATCACAAATAGCGCTATTAATAAACCGACAAAAAATTTCCTAATAAAATTAACTTTTGACAATTTTCTCCTCTCACGCAAGTATAATATTTCGGAGACACTTAAAAATATAGATAGAATATTGTTCTATAAGAATCTCTTTTTGTATAAAAGACACATAGGAAAATTTTTTTCTGCATCATTTATTAAATATAAAGATATAAATATTGAGAATCAAAATGAATTGTTTTCAAGGCGTATAAAGAACAACAAAAAGGCGGATGCCCCGCGGAGAAACAAAAGCAACTGGCTATTGCTTTTTTACTTCCGAAGCGACTTGTTTTTTACGTTTTCGATATATAATGAATACATGGCCTCTGACTTCAACTAGGGCGGCTCCAACCTGTTCAGCGGTGCGTGTTGCTATAGCTTTAGCTGTATCTGTCACCAAGGCGCTTTTTAGTATGCGGATTTTTACCATTTTTGCTCGTTGGAGTTGGTTTTCAACCTGAGTTGCTACTCCAGGGGTTAGGCCTTCTTTGCCGACCCATATGGTTGGGCCTTCCTCTTTTAGTTCATGTCTAACGTGACGCTTCATCTTCGTTGTTATTTTACTCAATTTGTTTTTTCTCCTGTTTCTTAACTTTTAAGGGAATTCGAGTTTGTTTGCCACAATTTAGGCAGGTAATCACCACATGAGGCTCTCTTTGGGATTTTGTTCGTACTCGACTGCTTTCTCCAGGTATTAGGAGAGAATTGCATTTTTTACATATTTGGCGCGAATACATTTGGGGGAGGCTTAGTCTTGCAGCCATAGCAATTTTTCGCGCGATTTCTATATGGTGCTGCGCTAATTTGGGATTTGTTTTGTAAATGGTTTGTGCTTGCCGGAATAGAACCTGAATGCGTTGTTTGGCTATTTGTTTTGTGGTTGAATCCATGCTTTTCAGACCTTTAAGTCAAGAAAGTCTTCATTTTATGTTGATTGGAAGTTAGGATTATGCGTTCATAATGCTTTTTGTTTAGAACTCATCAGTCTACGTAGGTAATAAATATGTTTGCAGGTAAATTGGCTGGACTTAGTCGTAACCCATGGCTTATTCGCATTGCGCTTGTACTTTCAATAGTTAGCGCCATTGCTGCGATGGTGTTACTCAATAATATTGACAGGATAGTAAATGTTGAGCTATACAACTATGGATTGCAATTTGATTCAATCTGGTATAATCCTTATTCCTTGTATACCCAGCTGTTTTATGCTTCCTTGGGTTTATCAGTAGCTATTAGTGTAATCGTATTATTATTGACTTTTATTAACATTGAAAAAACTGAAAATGTAGAAGTAAGAAAATTGAAGGTAGGTAAGTCGGAACTACATCTTGATACTGGAAAGAGTAAAGTCAAGGAACAGGTTATCGATACAACTTGCCCAGCGTGCAAGAGGATTTTCAGTAAGCCGGTGATGATGCTAAACCTTGTCAATGGAAAACCAAAAATGGTCAGCACATGCCCATACTGTAGCCAAATCATAGCCACTGAAGATAAATGAAAATTAGAAATAACCATCAAAGATGGACTACGAAAAGCAGGATTTGATGCTCCACTATGAAAGAGAGCTAAAATCCAGTTCTTATTTTTTATGCAAGTTTTAGAGTAGTAGGGTAAAAAGAGGGCATAATGAAAGAATTAGTTGGGTTGGGCATGTGGTTTATTGAGTTCAGCCATTTTTAAGTGAATTGCAGCAACTGCGGATTTGACGTTTTTTGCTTCTAGGACTATAATTATCTGTGAGGTATGTGGTGCAAAGATGCCACGTTTGATGTTCCAACCTTGAATCGAGCTGATTGCTGTTGAAGCTACTCCATGTGAGTCTTTCATTCTGTCTCCAATAAGTGTGACCACACCTAATCCGTATTCTACGGCTAGTTCTTGATCGAATCCTTTTAGTTTTTCTTCGTTCTTTCTCAGGAAATCGGAGTCTAGAAATAGGAAGTCTCGAATGCGTTCTCCAGTTTCTAGAGTTTCGGCACCTAAATCAATAAAGTCGTTTCTTCTTTCCCATATGCGCAGGGAGTCTTCTAGTGAGCGACTTTTTTCATCACGCATCGTTAGAATTGCGCAGTCGGTTTTTCCGGTGAGGCATTTGACGATTTTGACGTCAGTATTTTTTGTTTGAATAGTAGAGTAGTTTTTTGGATCGTTTATAGGAACGATGAGAAGGGGAACAGAGAATTTTCTGGCTAAGGCTATAGCTGAGTTTTGTACAATTTTCATACCCATCATCGAGGCTATGTGGGCTTCGTTGTAGGTTAGTATTGGCACGTGTTCAGTTTTTTGGCCTTTAACGACTTTAGGATCTGCGCTTTGAACGGGGACATCCTTATAGAGCAAGGTTTTGGTTTGGTATTCATCACTTAGTATGCAGGAGATAAAAACAGCTGAGAGGTCGGATCCGCCTCTGCCTAATACTGTTTCTAATCCGTCATGAGTTATGCCAAAGAAACCAGCCATTGAGAGCACTTTTCCTTCTTTTAGAGGCTTAATTAGAACATTAATTCTGGATTTGCTTTTTTCGATGTTCGGTTCAGCGTCTTCAAAGTCATCATCGGTTACTATTGGCCAATTACATGGGGAAATGTATGTACTTTCAATTTCGTGGCTTTGCATTATATATTGCATAAGTACCGAGGTGGGAAGCTCTCCGCCATAGGTGAGGACTTTGGCTTTTACGCTTCCGCTGAAACGCCTTTTTACACGATCTAATGCCTCTTCGGTTTCAGTCTTATAATAGGTCAAATCTGTTTTTGCTTTTTCAACGTATTCGCCCTTAACATATCGAGCGGCAAGATTCTCATAAATTTTGAAAATTGCATCAACGGATGAACGATTCTGGTGAGCATATTCTTCACCAATCCGTATGAGTTCATCTGTAACTCCTGTTGGTGCAGAAAAAACGGTTATCGGACCAGTATGATCCATAGCTTTAAGGTCGCATATACTTTTTAGGATTTTCGGGATTCCTTTTCCTTCAACATCAAGCAGACTTCCACCGAATTTTGCAATTGAAAGTTTTGGTTTTACTTCTATTTCCTCCTCTAATATTAAT